>JBGPOI010000038.1:0-18356 GCA_041487975.1 Binatia bacterium
AGTTCTGGCTCCATCCCCCGTGCCGGGTTTTTCCACCTTGATGACTTCTGCCCCATAGTCGGCCAGCAACTTCGTACAGTAGGGACCGGCAATGTAGTGGGTCAGATCTAGAACACGAATACTGCTTAAGGCATGTTGCATGGCATTTTCTCTCTCATCTCTTTCTTCTGTAGGGGCTTGATTCATCAAGCCCTTTGGGGGTCGGATGAATCCGACCCCTACAGTAAAAGAGCGGAAGCGAGTATCCGACATTTGCCCGGCTCGTGTCAAGGTTTCATAATAACCGGGATTGACCGCAACTCTTGGCAAGAGTAGGCATCAAGGCATCTACACCATGAAGCTACCCAAGAGACATCGCCTCTGGACCGCGGGAGTAGTCACCCTGGCCCTCTTCTCTTTTCTGGCCGGGACAAGTTTGGCCTGCTTCCAGAAGGGAATTGGCAGTGCCAAGATGGCGGAAGACTGCTGTAAGGGGCACTGCCAACATGTCATGGCGGCGGATATGGCAGCCAAGTGTTGCCAGAGCCACCAGACCAGAGTCTCCCATGTGCTTCCCACATCTTCTCCAGCGAAGACCGTGTCTTTCGTGGCCCACACTCTGCAGGTCGCTCTGATGCTGCCTGTCGTACGTCAGGGTCCAGAACAGTCCTGGGTGCGCCTCTCCACCGAGGAGCGACCACCACCGTTTTCTCCCCTTTACGCACTTCACTGCGCCCTGCTGATCTGATCCTCCCTCTTTCTGCCCGCTTTTAGCTGGCACAGCCGCGCCTGCGGATAGCTGTGCTTCCAAACACGGACTGTGTCCGCCCCACAAACGGCGGAAAAGCTCTGCTTTCTATCCGAATAGGAGGATCTATGAAACGGCAATTTTTTACTGCGGTAACCGCTGGAGTCATTGGTGTCTCTCTCTCTCGGCAGACGCTTTCGCCGCTGCGGTGGTAAGCGCTGGCATACGCTCTCAGAAAGAAGGAATGGCGGGGATGAGGGGGTGCGGTTGCTGCATGAGCGGCATGATGGAGATGGGAAATATGAGAGGAAGCGGAGGGATGGAAGGCATGGAAGGAATGGCGGGCATGGGCAAAGAGGAGATGACGCAGCAGCCGCTTACCGAGGGCAGAAAAAAGGTCGGTGAGGAGTTCACCTGCCCAGTTGACGGGATGCCGATGTCAGTGACAGAGAACACTCCCGCTACGGAGTACCGGGGCAAGACCTACTATTTTTGCAACGAGGCAGACAAACAGGCCTTCCTACAAGATCCGGAGCGATATGTGAAGGGAAAGTCAGCCGAGTGAGGAGGACAGGGCGGTGAGACTTATGCGGTCTTTCTTCTTGATGCAACCAGTTTCCTCGGGAGGGAAGTATGTACTTCGTCATTGGAGACTACGTGGCGGGGATGCTCATCGGTGCGCTCACCGCACTGGGTGTGCGGGCGGTGGTCTGGACTGGAATGGACATGGTCATCGCGATGCTGCTTGGAATGGGAGTCGGGATGGTCATCCACCTCGTCCTCGGCCTCTTGCTATCGCCGTTGCTCGGCATGGGCGAGACAATGATACCGGCAATGGTCATCGGAATGTATGGCGGGATGTTCTTCGGCATGCGTGATTCCATGGCGGCGGGCTCGCAGACGCTTCCTGCAGCGATGGCCGTCGGCGTCCTTTTCGGCGCGATCGCGGTACTCGGCGTGAAGGCCTACGACCGCGCCCTGCGGGGCGCCGTTGTCGATGCCGGAGACTAGACGGAGAGGTTCTCGATGGACAAGGAAACACAACGGAAGTGGGACATCGCCAGTCGCACCTACGATTTCTTCAACTTCGCCGAAACTCGGCGACTAGGGCCGCACAAGCACCGGCTGTTCACTAAGATCCGCGGCGAGACACTGTTCGTCGCCGCCGGGACGGGCAACGATTTCCAGTTCTTCCCGCCCGGCCAACACATCGTGGCCATCGACATCAGCCCTAAGATGCTCGAGCAAGCGGCGAAGAAGGCCGCCGCCTACCAGGGAACGATCGAGCTCCACGAGATGGACGTATGCGAGCTGCCGTTTCCGGATGACACGTTCGACACGGTGGCGACGGTGTGCACCTTCTGCTCTGTCCCCCGGCCCGTCGTCGGCCTTCGGGAGCTGTATCGGGTCCTGAGGTCGGGCGGGCAATTACTGATGTTCGAGCACGTGCGCAGCAAGATCGGCCCGTTTGGTATTTTTCTTGACCTCATGACGCCGCTGTCTCGGCGCTTCGGCCCGGATCTCAACCGAGACACGGTGGGCAATGTGCAGAAGGCAGGCTTCCGCCTGCGGCGAGAAGAGAACGTCTACCTCGACATCGTGAAGATCATAGAGGCGGTGAAGGGATGAGCCTGATCTTCGTGATTGCAGAGGAGGAGGGATGAAACGCCGAAGCGTATTGATCGTCCTGATTGTCGTGAGTCTGGGGGTGCTGGGCCTCGTGGATTATGCGGTGGCCACCTTAGATGGCGGCCCTACTCGGGGGAGACAGCTTTATCTGGCGCACTGCGCCGTCTGTCACGGCGAGGGCGGGGACGGCCAGGGGCCAGGAGCTGAGCGTTTGCAGACCAAGCCGCGGGATTTCACCATGGGGCTTTTCAAGTTCCGTTCCACGCCTTCCGAAGCGCTGCCATTGGACCGCGACCTCTATCGTACCCTGAGCCAGGGCGTCCACGGCACCAGTATGATTCCGCAAACCCATCTTTCGGAAGATGATCGTTGGGCAGTGATTCAGTATCTCAAGGGATTCTCTGCACGGTTTGTGACAGAGAATCCTGCTGAGCCGGTGCGGCTCCCGCCTCCTCCTGCTGATCTGCGAGCGAGACAAGAGCAGGGCAGGCAGTTATACGCTGACGCTGGGTGTGTTCAATGCCATGGCACTGAGGGGCGGGGCAACGGTCCTTCGGCCCAGGATCTCCACGACGCCTGGGGGCACTCGATCCGTCCGACAGACCTGATCCAACGTCCTCTCAAGGGTGGTTCTTCTCCCGCGGATCTGTACCGCACGCTCAGCACTGGTATGAATGGCACCCCTATGCCGTCCTATTACGACGTGCTGAGCGAAGAGGAGCTGTGGGCGCTGGTGGCCTATGTGGACTCTCTGGCCACCCCGGAGGGGCGAGCGGCCCGAGGGATGATGGGGATGATGGGAGTGGGCGAAGAGCCTCTGGGGCGCATGATTGAGATGATGAACCGGATGGGAATGCAGGGGACCAGCTGCATGATGCCGTGATGTGTGCGGAGGAAAAAATGAGCGAAGCAAGAAGGGCAAAGAGGAGTATGTACATTCTTGTCAGCCTGCTTGTGTTCTTTGTGGGACCCGCGCTGACTCTTCCTGGCCATGGCCTTGCAGGTGAAGGGGAAACAGCTTTGAGCGAAGAGGCTTTGAAGCTGGAAGCGGTCCTGTCTTATGCCCAAGAGCACAACCCCTCTATCCAGGCCGCCAGGGACCGCTTTGTCGCAGCCCAGGAGAGACCTGCCCGGGTTTCGGCCCTGGATGACCCCGTGTTCACCTATGAAGGGTTCAACCTCCCCGAGAACTTCGACCTTACCCGCACCGATAACAACATCCTCAAGCTCTCGCAGAAGCTACCCTTTCCCGGCAAGCGCCGGTTGCGCGGCGAGATCGCCATGCATGAGGCCGCGATCACCAAGGAAGAATTGCGGATGGTGGAAGTCATGACCCGGGCCGAGGTCAAGAAAGCTTACTACGACCTCTGGCAAGTCCAGCAGAACCTCGTGGTCTACTCGCGTGATAAAGAGCTGATGGCACAATTTGCCACCATCGCCGAGAAGAAATACGCCGTGGGCCTCAGCTCCCAGCCTGACGTCTTGCGTGCCCAAGTTGAACTGACCCGACTCATCAACCGCGTCACCACGGAAACCCTCAAACTGGAGGAAGTCAAAGCCAGACTGAACGAGCTGCTGAGTCGCGCTCCCGAAGATCCACTGGGCGTGCCTCAGGACGTACCCAAACCGGAAGTGAGACAGACCCTGACGGAGTTGGCCGAGCTAGCGTTAAAGACTCGCCCGGAGATCGCCGCGAGAGCCGTGACGATTGACCGCGATAGCGCGGCCCTGGCTCTCGCCCAGAAGGCATACTTGCCGGACTTTGAGGTGTACGTCGAGCGCTTCTTTAACGGCGGGAGAAAGGATGGCGTGGGCCTCATTTTTTCGGCTACCATCCCGCTGGCGTATCGTGAGAAATACGCTGCCGGCGTGGCCGAAGCCAGGGCACAGTTGAGCGCCGGCAAGGCAGACCTGCGGGCAGCTCAGAATAAAGCTCTGGCTGAAGTGAAGAGCGCGCTGGTGCGCGCCCAAATCGCTGCCGAACTCGTCACCCTCTTTTCCCAGACGCACCTCCCCCAGGCTGAGCAAGCCCTGGCCTCTTCCAGAATCAGCTATCAGACCGGCAAGGTCGATTTTCTCTCGCTCCTCGACAGTTTACGGGTGGTCGAGCAGGTGCATCTGGAACACCTGGCCGCGGCCGCGGACTTTGAGAAAGCCTATGCCGACCTGGAACGGGCGGTGGGGCAAGAGTTGCCGAGGAGGTGACCATGCGACGACAGAAAAATCACAGTCTGATACTCTTGCTTGTTATCGTTTTTACCTCTGTGGCAGCGGCAGTCCCTCCCGAAGGCTCATCCCACGGACTGTCCGAAACTGGAGATGGGACCTCTACCACCCAGGCCACCATCCGCCTCTCGCCTGAGCAGCGGCAGATGATCGGCATCACCTATGGAACCGTCGAACAGACAGCGCTGAAGAAAACCATCCGTGCAGTCGGGCGTGTGGATTTTGACGAGCGCCGTCTGACCGATGTGACCTTCAAGATCAGCGGCTGGGTGCAGGATCTGTTTGTCGATTACACCGGCAAGAGCGTGCGCAAAGGCGAGCCCCTGCTCACCCTCTACAGTCCGGACCTGGTCACCAGCCAAGAAGAATACCTCCTCGCCCTGCACACTAGAGATCAGCTCGCTCACAGCACCCTGCCCGAAGCGATCAACGGCAGCCAGGGGTTGGTTGAGGCCGCACGTCGCCGCCTGCTCTTATGGGACCTGACCCCGCAACAGATCACAGCGCTGGAAGAACGCGGGACGCCCCAGACTTACCTGACCCTCCACGCGCCGATCTCCGGCACAGTGGTCGAGAAAGAGGTGGTCAAGGGCATGCGGGTGGAGCCGGGCATGCGGCTCTATCGCATCGCCGACCTCTCGACGGTGTGGCTCACTGCGGACATCTACGAGTACGAGGTCCCGCTGGTGCATGAGGGCCAAGAGGTCACGATTGCGCTCTCGTACTATCCCGGGGAGACTTTCAAAGGCAAGATCACCTACATCTACCCCTACCTCGATGTCCAGACCCGCACTAACCGCGTGCGTCTGGAGTTCGCCAACCTGCAGGGCAAACTCAAGCCTGGCATGTATGCCAACAGTGACATTGAGATCAATCTGGGCACCACCCTGGTCGTCCCTGCCAGCGCCGTGTTGCAGTCAGGGCTCAGGCAACTGGTCTTTGTTGATCAAGGCCAGGGCGTGTTTGCGCCGCGCGAGGTGAAGCTGGGCGTCAAAGCCGACTCCCGTTTTGCCGTCCTCGACGGCCTCACCGCAGGCGAACGGGTAGTGACCAGCGGCAACTTCTTGCTCGACTCCGAGAGCAAGCTGCAATCCGCCACCAGCATGATGGGGATGATGGGCGCGATCGGCATGGGCGACTGGAAGATGGAGAGCGCCAAGCCCATGGAGATGGGCACCCAAACCGCGCAGGCAAAACCCACGGAGAAAAAGGTCGGCTCCTTGACCGTCACGGTCTCCACCACGTCGGGGTCGGCCAAACTCGGCGACAACACACTGCGGGTACAGGTGAAAGACAGCGCGGGCAAGCCCGTCACCGATGCCGCGGTGAGTGTAGAATACACCATGGACATGCCCGGCATGATGATCGACAAAGCTGATGCCAAACACGCTGGCGAAGGCGGCTACGAGGCGCCGGTGCGTTTCGCCATGGCCGGGCCGTGGGGAGTGACGGTCAGCATCCGGCGTCCTGGGCAGGCAGAGGCGCGCGAACGGTTCACCGTCAGTGTGGGACAATAAGAGGACTCAGATATGATTAACGCGCTCATCGACTCTAGCGCCCGCAACCGCTTCCTGGTCCTCATGCTGGTCTTCCTCGCCACCGCCTGGGGTGTGCGGGCGATGTTCCGTGTTCCTCTTGATGCCATTCCCGATCTCTCGGACCCGCAGGTCATTGTCTTCAGCGAATGGTCCGGCCGCAGCCCCCAGCTCGTCGAGGATCAAATTACCTATCCGATTGTCTCTTCGTTGCTGAGTGCACCACGAGTGAAGGCGGTGCGCGGCCAGTCGATGTTCGGCGACTCCTTCGTCTACGTCATCTTCCAAGATGGCACCGACATCTACTGGGCGCGCAGCCGGGTGCTGGAATACATGCAAGGAATTAGTGGCAAGCTGCCCGAAGGGGTCACCCCAGTCATCGGCCCGGACGCCACCGGCGTCGGCTGGGTGTATGAGTACGCACTGGTAGACGAGAGCGGACAGCAGAATCTGGCAACCCTGCGCTCGTTTCAGGATTGGTCACTCCGCTACTGGCTGCAGAGCGTGCCCGGCGTGGCCGAGGTGGCCAGCGTGGGCGGCTTTGTCAAACAGTATCAGGTCAACATCGACCCCAATCGGCTGCTGGGGTACAACATTCCCCTGCCCACCGTGATTAACGCCATTCGTAGGAGCAACAACGACGTAGGCGGCCGCGAGATCGAAATTGCCGGCACCGAACACCTGGTGCGAGGGTTGGGCTACATCAAGTCGACTGCGGACATCGAGATGATCCCCGTCGCCACCAACGGCAATGGCACCCCCATTCTGATCCGCGATTTGGCCACGGTGACCCTGGGGCCGGATCTGCGTCGTGGCATTGCCACCTTGGACGATAAGGGAGAAGTGGTCGGCGGCATCGTCGTCATGCGCTATGGTGAGAACGCGCTCAACGTGATTCGTGGGGTCAAAGCGAAGCTCAAGGAAATCGCACCTTCACTCCCGCCGGGAGTCAAGATCGTGCCGACCTACGACCGCTCCAGTCTCATCTTGCGGGCGATCGACACTCTGCGGCGCACGCTCACCGAAGAGATGGTGATCGTGAGCGTGGTGATCCTGATTTTCCTCTGGCATATCCCCAGCGCCATCATTCCCATCCTCACCATTCCCATTGCCATTATTCTCTCGTTTATTCCCATGGATTTGATGCGGGTGACCGCCAATATCATGTCCCTGGGCGGAATTGCTGTGGCCATCGGCGCCATGGTGGACGCCGCGATCGTGGTGGTCGAGCAGACCCACAAGAAGCTGGAACATTGGCAAGCCGAAGGACGGAAGGGGGATTACCACGAAGTCGTCATCGCGGCGGTGAAAGAAGTCGGCGGACCGAGTTTCTTTGCCCTGCTCATCATCGCCGTCTCCTTCATTCCCGTGTTCGCCCTGGAGGCGCAGGAGGGACGCCTGTTCAGGCCGTTGGCCTTGACGAAGACCTTCTCTATGGCCATCGCCGCGGTCCTAGCCATTACTCTGGACCCAGCCATACGGCTGCTTTTTACCCGCGTTGATCCCTTCACCTTCCGGCCGCGCTGGCTCTGCCGCATCGTCAACGCGATCCTTGTCGGCACGATCCACAGTGAGGAAACCCACCCTATCAGCCGGCCACTCATGCGCCTGTATCAGCCGGTGGTCGAGTTTGTGCTGCACCGTCCAGGGCTGGTTATTGCCACCGCGGTCCTGATTGTCTTGGTGACGATCCCCGTCTTTCAACGTCTGGGCTCGGAATTCATGCCTCCCCTCAATGAAGGCACGATCCTGCACATGCCGACCGCCTTGCCCGGGATTTCACCTACCGAGGCGCGGCACGTGCTCCAGGTCGAAGGCGAGGTTCTCAAGCAGTTCCCCGAGGTGGAGATGGTTTTTGGCAAGATCGGTCGCGCTCAAACACCTACCGATCCCGCACCGCTCAATATGGTGGAGACCGTGGTCACCCTCAAGCCCGAGGAAGAGTGGCGACCAGGAGTGACCTGGGACTCGCTCTTGGCGGAAATGGACCACACGTTGCGCCTGCCGGGGATGCCCAACATCTGGTGGATGCCGATCCAGACTCGCACCGAGATGCTGGCCACCGGCATCCGCAGCGTGCTGGGGGTCAAGGTGCTGGGACCGGACCTCAACGGCATCGAGCAGATTGGTCAGCAGGTCGAAGCCGTGCTTGCTCCTCTGCGTGGCACGCGCAGCGTCTACTACGACCGCACCACTGGCGGCTACTACCTCGACTTCCTCATCAAACGAGAAGAGGCAGCGCGCTACGGCCTGACTGTTGGTGATGTGGAGGACGTCATCGAAACCGCGATCGGCGGTAAGAACATTGCGCAAACGGTGGAGGGACGCGAGCGCTATCCCATCAATGTGCGCTATGCGCGTGAGCTGCGTGACGACGTGGAGATGCTCAAGCGCGTGCTGGTGCCGACCCCGAGCGGAGCCAAGATCCCGATTGTGCAACTCGCCGACCTGCGCTTTTCGCAGGGACCGCCGATGATCCGTGACGAACTGGGGCAACTGGTGGGCTTTGTCTTTGTCGATGTGGTGGGTCGGGACCTCGGCGGCTACGTCGAGGAAGCGAAACAGGCCGTGGCCGAGCGGGTACAGTTGCCACCGGGGTACACGCTTTTGTGGGCCGGGCAGTTCGAGTATCAGCTCCGGGCCAAGGAGACCTTGAAAGTCGTCGTGCCCTTTACCTTATTGATTGTCTTTTTGCTCCTGTACCTTAACACCAAGTCCGTGGCCAAGACTCTGATTATCCTCGTGGCCGTGCCGTTCTCGGCGGTGGGTGCGATCTGGTTGCTCTATCTGCTCGACTACAACTTGAGTGTGGCAGTATGGGTCGGACTAATCGCCTTGCTGGGAGTTGATGCCGAGACCGGCATGTTCATGTTGCTCTACCTGGATCTGGCCTATCAGGAACGGCGGGAGAAAGGGCTTATGCAGAGCTGGGAAGATCTCAAACAGGCAGTGATCTCCGGCGCGGTGCAGCGCCTACGACCCAAAGTGATGACCGTGGGGGTGATGTTCCTGGGGCTGACGCCGATCATGTGGAGCCACGGCACCGGCGCGGACGTGATGAAGCGCATCGCCGCGCCGATGATCGGCGGGATTTTCACCTCGTTCGTACTGGAGCTGGTGGTGTATCCGGCGATCTTTGCCCTATGGAAGTGGCGGGCGGAGGTGAGGCCGGGCATAAAATCAGTAGAGGTGCTCAAATAATCAATCTTCGTTATAATCACAGCCAACGGATTTAGGAGGGTTGAAGATGAACCCGCTCTTCGGAATTTCCGAGGAAGAGATTGCTCGCCTGCCCGAACAGGCACTTGTGGATGTACTCAATCGACTACTGCGTGCCGAGGGAAGCCGCATCGGCCTATTGCCGACGAACATTCAAACCTCGCTCCGAATTCATGACCCTGATGGTGGCGTGGATGCCTGTGTGAGGGATTGTGTTTCTGGGTCCCATTGGATTCCAGAAGGTTTGAGTGTCTGGCAGTTCAAGAGCGGTGAGGACCATGAACCTGCAAAACTAAAAAAAGAATTTCGCAAGCCAGGTGTCCAAGAGAGCCTTAAACAGGGAGGCAGATACTGTGTCGTCATCGGCAAAGACTTGAGCAATCCGAGGTTCAAACGCAGACGGCAAGCATTAGACGAATGTTGCCGTGCTGCAAATATCCCGCTCAAACAGTGCCAAATACTCACCGCCGCACACGTCGCTCAATGGGCCTCGGAGCATCCAGCCACCTGGTTTCTTCCCTACTTTTCTCGCCCCGCGTTGAGCAACTGGATGCGCTGGGAACGTTGGGCTACTCTGGATCGTTTCCAACAGCCCTTCAAGCCTGACCAAGCTCGTCAAGGCATCATAGTGACTGCGCTTCCTCACCTGAGCGGACAAAGCGACATACTGCATGTTCGGCTTGAAGGCCAGGCGGGTGTAGGCAAGACCCGACTGGCTTTGGAAATCTTCCGGCCCCAGAACGTCGGGACCCTAAATGAGGACGGTTTCTGTGAGCGCGTCATGTATGCGGGCCGTCTGGCTGATATTCCACAAGGGCTCTTTCAGTGGATAGAAGTGAGTAAACAAACACAACTAGTGCTCGCAGTAGATGAATGTGACCAGGTAGAGGCCGATAGGCTATCGCAGCAAGCGCAGCGTTGCGATGGGCGAGTTCGTCTGCTCACGATTGGACAAGCGCAAGAGGCACGAGCGGCAGCCTACCGTCCTCCTGAAGTTTTTTGGCTGGATAAATTGAATGACGAGGCAATGAGAGAGCTATTGAAGACAGCGGCACCGAATCTCCCCAACGAGCACCTTGATTATATCGTTCGACTCTCCTCTGGCTTTGTGAAGTTGGCAGCCGCTATTGTAGCGGCTGTTCAACGGCACCCTGACTTAGTTGCTGCTCGTGACTTAGCAAAAGTCTACGAGGTTACACAAGTTCTCCGCCAGTTCTTATTACCGAATGCCACCGATTTCCGGGCGATGCAAGCTGCTGCCCTCCTCACACGGATAGGATGGGAGGAGGAGTTGAAAAACGAAGGGGAAACGGTTGTTAAGTTTTTGAGTATCGACTGGAACGACGCGGCGGCGAGCATTCAGCGTCAATTCAATGAAGGGCTGGTTAGTAAACAGGGGCGATATCGTTACGTTACGCCGCACTTATTGGCGGTATGGTTGGCAGCTGAAGCATGGGAAGCACAAGGCAGCCGATTGCTCAACTTGATCCCTATTCTACCTACATGGAACAGTCGCCGTGCCCTGCTGGAACGGTTACGTGACTTGGGGGATGATCCACGCGCGCAAGAGCTAGTTAGATCGTTATTGAGTCCAAACGGTATCTTTCAAGACGTGGAAAGCATTAACGACGAGGCTCGTGCCGAAATTTTTGCTTTACTAGCAGAGTCCTACCCGCGGGCAGGACTGGCAGCTCTGGAAAGGTTACTGGGACACCTCCCACGCGACGAACTACATCGCTTCGATAAGGGACGTCGTCACATCGTCTGGGTGCTTGAGAAGCTGGCATGGCTGCCAGAAATGTTCTTTAGCGCAGCACGGCTGCTTCTGACTCTAGCGGAAGCGGAGAATGAAAGATGGGGCAATAACTCGTCGGGCATCTGGACTGGACTTTTCTCCACCTCTCTTGGCGGCACGGCAGTCCCGGCAATCGAACGACATCAACTTATTGCTGAGGCGCTGGAGAGTCCTTCTGTTGAGCGACAGTTGCTTGCTCTGCGGGCCATAAGGAAAGCGCTAGAGGTTCTTGAATCCCGCTCTGTGGGCGCTGAACACCAGGGCGGTCGCCTCGTGCCTCCTGAGTGGCATCCTCGTACCAGGAGGGAAGATCAAGCAGTCCGACTGTCAGCGTTGACACTACTTGACCGTGCGTTAGCCTCTTCTTGCCCTTCCGTGCAGGAGGAAGCAGAACACGTCTTGCTCGATACCGCGTGGAACATTGCAACATTTGGCCTGGCAGATGCTGCCTTCAAGCGATTAGAGCACTTGCCCATTCAGGACGATGCCAAGCGCCGTAAGGTGCGGAATGTGTTAGATCTCATTTTGGAGGAGGGAGGTGGCTATTTAGGGCCAGAACAAAGGAAACGTCTTGAGCTGTTAAGGGAACCGCTGATCAGCGGATCTTTTCACGATCGCCTACGGCGGTGGGTGGGCGAGTGGACACATGCAGACCGGCGATCAAAGCAGCAAGAAGGACAGCGGCCACCAGAAGGAGAAGCAGCAGCATTAGCTGCTGAGGCGATGCATTCGCCTGAGCTGCTCCGCCCAGAGATAGATTGGCTATCTTCCTCCGAAGCGAAGCACGTTTACCATTTTGCCCGACGCTTAGGTGAACTAGATACGAAGCACTATTGGTGGATCGAGATCGAACGCCGAGTACGAGCTGGCCAAGGACTCGCGTTCGCATCTGCCTATTTGCAAGGGAATGTGGACGCAGGGCATCGAAACTGGCGGGAAGCCATTCTTGATCAGTGGGTAACAGAAGGCTCCGGGATGGCGCCGGCTGTTCTAGACGCTATTTGGCGTGGTGAACCTGACGACCGAGATGCTCAACGCCTTATCTTACTCATGCAACGGAACTGCCTGCCGCCGGAGAAGCTGCGGACCCTTGTCTGGGGCGGACAGACGAAACACTTTTCAACAGAAGCGTTCCGTGTGTTGATAGACTGCCTGCTGTGCTCATCAGCAGAGGAAGCAGCAACTGCGGGAGCAATCGAACTTCTGGAGCAGCGGTTTGACTTTTATCCAGGCGAAATAGATTCCCTGGAACCGCTAGCCTGGCGCGTCCTTGAGCGTCGGAACATTCCTTTGCAAGATTCCATGGTGAAATACCATTGGAATGAACTCGTGTGTCTCTACCTACCAAAAGATCCCGCCCGCATCGGGCATATTATCCTATCTTTCTTTCAACGAGAGGAATCCTCTTTCATCAAAAGCGATCCCGTTGTTCAAACGCTCGCAGAAGCAACCCGTCTTGCCCCAGACAAGGTGTGGCCGGAAGTTGCTTCAAAGCTACTCGCGAACGATATGGCGAGCTTTCGATTAAACCTTTCCCTGCGGGGCTGGTATGCTCGTGAAGTTGGCGAAGAGCGATTATTGAACTGGGCCGAACAGAACCAACCGGAAGGACCGCGGATTGCTGCTGAGCTTACCCCAATTGGAGAAGTTCCCCTTAATTCATTGGCGCGGGAATTACTTATCCGTTTTGGTCATGACGAAGACGTTGCTTCAGCACTGTATGCGAACTTTGGCACGGGAAGTTGGTCTGGTCCACCATCAGGATGGATACGATCACGTTTGGACACCGCGCGCCAGTGGTTGAAAGATCCTCATCCGGCTGTCCGCGATTGGGCCCGACGGGAGGCGGAAAGCTTAGAGCAGCAACTGGCTCAAGTGGCGTTACGCGAAGCAGAGGGAATCCTTTAAGCTAACCTCGGGCAGAAGGAATATAGGGAGCCGTATCAGAGGAGTTTGAAACCGCCGTGGAGGTCAAAAGACTGGGGGAAGTCGAGTTCTGCCTTGACTCTTTCACTAGCCCCTCGCTATCGTGCCTGTATGCTTACTTCTCACAACTTCTTTCTTGGCTGCGCGGTCTGGGCCTATAAAGGGTGGGTCGGCGATCTCTATCCCCCCAACAGCCGCCAAACGGATTTCCTGCGCCTCTATGGCCAGCGTCTCACGGCCGTCGAAGGTAATACCACTTTTTACGCCGTGCCTGACAAGGAAACGGTCGCGCGGTGGGCTGCCGATACGCCTCCTGGGTTTGCTCTCTGTCCGAAGTTGCCACGCGACCTTACTCACAAGCACGCCTTGCAACCCTCGATCCCTGGCGCACTGCAGTTTCTCGAACAAATGCAAGGTTTGGGTGATCGCCTCGGACCTCTCTTCGCTCAACTCCCACCCCACTACGGACCAGCATTGCTCGATGACCTCACCGCTTTTCTCACCGCCTGGCCACGGGGCGAAGCGCCGCTGGCTGTGGAAGTCCGCCACCCGGACTGGTTTCGCGAGCCGCATGCCGGCGCTTTGACCATCGTTCTAGAGCGGCTCGGTGTCGGGCGGGTGCTGTTGGATAGCCGTCCGATTTATGATGGTCCTGACGACCCGCAAGTGAGTATGGAGCGGCGCAAGCCCAAGCTGCCTCTGCAACCCAGCGTGACGGCGCCATTCAGTCTTGTGCGCTTCATCAGCCATCCTCACCGGGAGTGCAACCAGCCTTTTCTTGAAGAATGGGTTGGATACGTCGAGCGCTGGCTGCGCCAAGGCACCCGGATCTATTTCTTTGTCCATTGCCCGGTCGAGGCGCAATCCCCCGGCACGGCCCGCTATTTCCAGCAACTTCTCGAACAGCATGGCGTGCTGGTGCCACCGCTGCCGTGGAACACGCTCGATTCAGGCCCTGCGCAACTCAGTCTCTTTTGTTAATTCCAGCGAGGAGTTGTAGGGGCTTGATGAATCAAGCCCTTTTGGGGTCCGATGAATCGGACCCCTACATTATGCCGGAGAAGGTGCATGCGCGAGCAGCCATGCGTAGAGCCTACCGGGGGCGTTGGTGATAATACCGTCCACATGTAGGTCGTCCACGAGGAATTGCCAGTCTTGCGAATCATCCACGGTCCAGGGGAAAACTCGCAGTTCTGCCGCATGACAGGCCTCCACCAAAGTGGGCCAGGAGCGCAGGAGACGAAAATAGGGGTGGATCGAGAAGCAGGCAAACTCCTGGGCTCGGGCGACGATGCGCTCCGGGCTGCCGAGAGCCTGAGCCTGCCCGGAGTCGAGCAGTAGACCGCGCAGCAGGCAGGGATCGCTTTGTTGCATCAGCCGCAGACTGTCGTGATGGAAACTCGACACCAGCACGCGCTCGGCGAGGCCGTATGCACGCACGAGTTCAGTGAGACGCGCTTCGATCCCTACATAAGCGATCGTATCGGTTTTGAGTTCGAGATTGTAAAACACTGACCGGCCCAGAGCGGCGAAGACCTCAGCCAGACGCGGGATCTTCACCGCGTGCTCTTGCCAATGCCCCACGACTCTGGTGGATAACACCTCCCAGGTGAGTGAGGCAACGCGCGTCGCGTCTCCGCACAGCCGTTCGAGGGTGTCGTCATGAAAGACAAAGAGTTCACCGTCCGTACTTTGCTGAACATCCAGTTCAATCATGCATGCACCGGCGTCGCGTGCCGCCAAGAAAGAGGGTAGGGTGTTTTCCGGACACTCTACTGCGGCTCCGCGGTGGCCGATGACCCAGCAGGGCAGAGCAGTGGAGAGCAGAGGCTGTGAAAAAAGAATCATAGACTAGCGTCCTCTTGGTCGTGTTGACGGATAACGGCTTCTGTCGGTACACTGCCGGGTGCGAGAGCGTCCGGAAAACTGCAGCTCTCGGCCCGAGTCTCCAGAGAGGAACAGACATGATCGTTGATGCGGAAACCTTCGCGGAAATTGAAAACGCGGTCACCCAGGCAACGCAAGGACTCAGCGCGGCAACGCAACTGGTCAAGGGACTCGGGCCACAAACCGAAGAGGCGCGTGCCTACATTGGCCGTTTGCTGAATCAGATCCTTGAGGTCCAGATCTACGCGCAGCGGGCGAGCGCGGTGCTCGACGCCGTCAAGGAAGCCAACCAAGAAGAGTCCTCCCACCAATAAGGAAACAGAAAACGTCATGAGCCATTCGCCAGTCTCTTTCTGACGTTTTACGCCTTCCGTTTTACGCGCTTAGTTCGCCGCCGCTAGGGCTGCGGAACCAAGAAAGAGTCTTTTGTCCAGTCCTCAGCCCTGAGTTATCATTACTTCTTCCCCTCTACCATGGAGTAAGGCCGACCAGAAAAAGAAGTGTGCAGGATTCGCCATACGCACAAAAGTGCGGTACAATAAACCATTCTCAAGATGGATCAGTACTATGCTTGACCATAAACTCAAACGGATTCGCCACAAGCTGGCTAATCACCGGCCTGCCCCGCCACCGGTTGAGGAGGCGTCTACACGCGCCGCGGTCGCGTTGCTCCTGCAACCACAGGTAGACGATCTACACGTGCTTTTTATCCACCGCGCTCACCATCCCCAGGACCCCTGGTCTGGGCACATGGCTTTTCCCGGTGGTAGGAAGGATCCTGAAGACGCGGATCTGCAAATCACCATTCACCGTGAGACTAAGGAGGAAGTTGGGATCGATCTTGACCGACACGGTGAATACCTGGGGCGCATGGCTGAACTCCAGGCGATGGCGCGCGGGCGGCCGATCAGCATGACGGTTGCGCCGTTCGTGTACCTGATCTCGTCGGAGGCGACGCCGGAGCCTGATCCGCTGGAAGTGCAGGATACTATCTGGGTGCCCTTGGAGTTTATGCAACAGGATAGGGTGGAAAGCCTTGTGCATCGCCCCATGCCCGACGGCACAACGGTCGAGGTGCCGGCGTTAGTCTATGGCGGCAAGACGATTTGGGGATTGACGTACCGCATGTTGCGGGGATTTCTGGAACTGATTGCCGAAAAGTGAGGAATTGTGGCTCGGCAAGTGAAGAAACCGGTTGACGCGACGGACGAGAAGCCCGTCACCAGAGTGAGTCTGGGAGGCAAGCCCAGGTTCGTTCGCTGTCTCATCGTCGGGCCAGATGGCAAAACTCGCCCCGGTTGGGAGATGTGGCTGGGCGAGCATTGTTTCGGCCGGGCGGACCGCAAAGAGATGCTGCTGCGCAGCTTGGAGCGTCAGCAACAACCGCCGCAATCGTTCCACTGGCGTGAGGTACATCGTCAGCGGTTTGAGCGGAACCGCGTGCAGAAGCCTGAAGAGGGAGAAGGGGACGCGGAGGAGGAAGCGAGCGAGTAAGTGAGACGCGGGAGAGGTCGCGTCCAGGCATGACGCGTTTTCCCTACGCGTGAACGAGCCCGACGATTGACCCCTACGCCTACTTTACCCCTACTTATTTTCCAGCCGCTGGTGTAAGAGCAACACCCCCATCGTTGTCGAACTGGTCTTCAGTTCTCCCCGTATCGCCATCTCTACGGCTTGAGACAGATCGAGTAACTCAACGCCCGTGATCTCGTTGGGATCCGGGGTATGCGGGATCGGTGTGACGTTCTCCGCCAAGAATAGATGCACCCAGCCTCGACTGAACGCTGGCATGTTGTTGTAGCGAAACAGTGGCTCAAGCCGCGCGGCGACATAGCCGGTCTCTTCTAGCAATTCACGTTTCGCCGCTTCTTCCAAGCTTTCGCTATGATGCACGACCCCGCCGGGAAGGACGTATACCGGCTCCAGAGCACCGAGCAGGTGCTGGGTCGTGAGAATCAGCTTCCGCTCAGGCGTAAGCGCCAGTACCGCCACCCCTTCGCCAAAGTGCACGGCGATCCATTTTTTTTGCGTGCCGTCACGGAACTCGACGGTGTCCTGCGTGATCGGCGGCCAACCGGTGTAAATATGTTTTGAATCGACTACGCGCATGAATTGCTCCTTACCAGCTTGGCACGGCGGGAACAAGAGGCAAACAAGAATGAGCGCTCGCTCAGCGCGTCTCTTGACAGGAGATAGGAGCCTGTGCAACACATGACATACCTAATAATTCTGCGGCGGAGTCCATTGGCAGAGTCGATGCCAAGGTGCAGTAAGTCGCTGAACTGGTAATTCATACTTTTAAGGAGGGCCACTAATGGCAAATCTTCGTGTTGTGTCGGCAGACTCCCACATGATGGAGCCGGCTGACCTGTGGGTGTCACGTCTGGATAAAAAATTCAAGGATCGCGCACCTAAGGTCATCCAGGACCCGAAAAAGCCCGGCTATCTCTTCGCCGCTGAGGGGATCCGGCCCTTTCCCGTGGCTGGTGGCTTTGGCGCCGGCAGGTCGGGCGAGGAACTCAAGGAGCACCTGAGCAAGGGCTATGAGGCCGCCCGTCCCAGCGGCTGGGACCCGGTCGAGCGCCTCAAAGACCAAGACATAGACGGCGTCGAAGCTGAAGTGCTTTACACGACGCTCGGCATGCCGTTGTTCGGTCTTGAAGACGGAGACTTACAGCGGGCCTGTTTCGCGACGTACAACGACTGGGTGGCGGAGTTTTGCTCGCACAACCCCAAACGGCTCTATGGCATCGGTCTGGTTTCGCTTGACGATATCGACCTGGGCGTGAAGGAGCTGGAGCGCATCCAAAAGAACGGCATGCGGGGGGCGATGATTTGGGGGTCGCCGCCGGCTGACAGGCCGTACAGCAGCCGCATCTACGACAAGTTCTGGCAGGCCGCCGCAGAACTGCAAATGCGGCTGTCACTCCATGTCATCACCGGCAAGGGCAAAGAGAGCGAGATCAACACCGACTTCCAGCAGATCAGCACGTTCTACATGAACCTCATCCACGAGGTGCAACGTTCGCTGTCCACCATCATCTTCAGCGGCGTGTTGGAACGTTTCCCGAAATTAACGATCGTCTCAGCCGAGAACGACACCGGTTGGTTCCCACACTTCATGTACCGCATGGACCATGCGTACGTCAAGTTTAGCGCGATGGAGAAGGAACCGCTGCCGATGAAGCCCAGTGAATACGTCCGCCGGCAGATGTGGGCGACGTTCCAGGATGACCCGATTGGTCCTTCGACCTACAAGATCTTCGGCGAGAATAACTACATGTGGGCCTCGGACTTCCCGCACACCGACTCCACCTGGCCGGAGTCCCGCCAGTGGATCGCCAAGGACTTCGCCGGCGTGCCGGAAGCTGTGACCCAGAAGATCGTGTTTGACAACGCGGTGAAGCTGTAC
>JBGPOI010000039.1:0-18156 GCA_041487975.1 Binatia bacterium
AGACAGAACCGGTTCCATCGTTCATCCATCGTTCGCGAGGAATGTAACGCAGGCGTCTCGCGCCGTCTGTGAAATTCTTGCTACAAATGTTGGAATCTTGCGACAATCGTGCCGGGGGGAAGACGCCTCCGCAGCGCTGCGCTCTCCGCCCTCAGCTTTCTGCCCCCTCCGGAGAGCCCAGGTCTAGGGACAACCCCTCACGCTGGGGATTGGCACCGCCGCGGCGGTGGCTCGTTGAACGGACACATGCCTGGCATGATCGCTTTCGTCGCCTCATCGTCAATCGGGAGAAGACCATCACTAGAAGTTATGCCCTTCTCTGGGCGGCTAATGCGTTCATTGCATAGAGGCTCTCGCAGAGAATTCGCCACCAGTGTCGTTGTTGGCTTTGGGCCTAGAAGGGAAAGAGGATCGGTGCGTTCATCGCTCCGCGCTTGGAGCCCGCTTCGTGACGCGCACTCTCAATAAGGCTATAATTCCCTGCCATGAACAATCACCTGCGAGATTTTGTGAAGAAGCGTTTTCATGTTGACCTCGATGCGCTCCCTGAACCTGAACGGCGAGTGATTCACCATTACGGGGAACGCCGGCATATTAGCCGCGATACTAATCGGGAGTTTGAAAAAAAGTTGACTTTTGGGCAAAGACTTGCCGATAAAGTTGCAACGTTTGGTGGCTCATGGATGTTTATCATCATCTTTGCCGTAATCCTGCTTTCGTGGGTTCTGCTCAATTCTTTCATTCTTGTGCGTCGCGGCGATTCATTCGATCCCTACCCGTATATTTTGCTGAATCTCTTCCTTTCCATGCTTGCCGCCATTCAAGCCCCAGTAATTCTGATGTCACAGAGTCGCCAAGCGGCAAAGGATAGGGTGGACGCAGCGCATGACTACGAAGTAAATTTGAAGGCGGAGCTTGAAATTCTCAGTTTGCATGAAAAGCTAGATGAGTTGAGTGAGAAGAAATGGGTAGAGTTAATTTTGCTGCAACAAGAGCAAATTCAATTGTTGACGCAGCTATTGAAAGAGCGTGGAGGGGTGGCTGAAGCCCTTCAGAACACTGAGGACGCCAAGACCGGCAAGTAGGATTCCCGCAATAGTCAGAAGCTTCATCCCCTGTCTCCAATGTGTGGTGTACGCCTAACTTACGGTAATACGACATCCTCTCGGTAATCATCGAGATCCCTGTTTCCGGCTCTCCTCGTTGTATGAAGACGCAACCCAGTACAATGGCTCCTCCCCGCCCGAGTCTGCGAGCGTCTCTCCGCAGGCGGCCCGGACACCGCGTACACGCGCGAGACAGAGGAAGCTCAGCAGGCACCACCGCAAGCCACCCCCTAGGATGCTGCTCCAGAGAGTGGTCCGATCCCTCTGTGTATTGTTAATTGTTTCTCTTTGAGGCCTCTCATAGGGGATCTTTCTCTCTTGGTTGAGTGCCTGGTTAAAAACGCCGTGAGTCCTGGTCTCCAGCTAAAGCGCTCGCATAAAGGCCACAAGATCCGTTTTCTCTTGCTCGCTGAGTTTGAGCGCCAGGACGAGGTTGAAGAACTCCACCGTATCTTCCAATGTCAGGAGCCGGTCATCATGCAAATATGGCGGTGAGTCCTTGATACCACGCAGGGGGAAGGTCTTGATGGGACCATCGGCACTGGCCATGAGCCCATTAATCATGTGCGGCTTGTAGAACCGTTCTGTCCTGAGATTGTGCATGAGGTTATCGGTGTAGTACGGAGGAACGTGGCAGGTGGCACACTGCGCTTTGCCAAAGAACAGCTCCTGCCCGCGCACTTCCGCCTCGGTGGCTTTTTGCGCATCCAGCTTGCCAAACACATTGAGCTTGGGCGCGGGTGGGAAGTCGAGGAGCTCCTGAAACTCCGCCATGAAGTGCACCTGGCTACCGCGTTCAAGAATGTTGACTCCCTTCTTGGTAGCAATCACCGGATCGCCGTCGAAGTAGGCGCCGCGCTGCTCAAACTCGGTGAAGTCTTCGACACTCTTCAAGGCCCGCTGCGAGCCGAACAGCCGCTGGACATTCACCCCGCGCAGCGAAGGTGTGTCGATGCGGTGACGGAACTCCTGAGGACGGGTGTCGCCGGCTAGGTGAGTAGAAGCATTGGTGTGCCCATTCGCGTGACATTCAAAACAGGCCACCCCACGACTCGGTCGTTCGGTACGGCGGTCTTCGGTTTGGTTGAACTGTTGCTGGGGGAACGGCGTGAGCAACAGCCGCAAGCCTTCAAGCTGTTTGGGATTCAGGATCCCGTTGAACAGTGCGTAGTAGTTGTCAATCGTCACCAACTTACCCTGCGAGACATCGCCGAGGTCGGGCCGCGTCGTCAGATAGATGGGCGCAGGAAACTCCGGCAGGACGTGATCGGGCAAGTCAAAATCCAGGTCGAAGCGGGTGAGATCGCGCCCTTCCTGCTTCTTGATCTCGTCGATGTGGAATTGGGGAAAAACCATCCCCCCTTCGGCATGGTTGGGATGCGGCAGGGGCAGGAAACCCGCCGGGAACACATCTTTTTCCCGGATCTCCTCAGGGCTCAGCGTTGCCAGCTTCTCCCAGGTCATCTCCTTGGGGAGTGTGATTCGTACGCCTTCTTGAATCGGCTTCCCACGAGACATGGTGACTCCCTTAGCCGGGCGGTTGCTGAGGTCGTAGCGCGCCTTGAGCAAGTCCATCTGCCGCTGCATCACCTCAGGCTTCGCCCTTTTCATGCGCGTCATGATCTCGGCGAAGTCCTCCTTGATATCAACGGGCATGTAGCTGGACTTTTTCTGGTCTGCCTCCTGGGCAGGTTTTTTGTCTGCCTCCTGGGCAGACACTCCACCTACGAACAGGAGGACAGTAGCCACCATCATCCACTGCGCTCCTGTGAACTTTGCCATTCCTTGTCTCATCGCTGCTCCACCTTTCTCTACCGGCCCACACTCATCACTTAGCTGGGCGGCGGGGGCTAGTGCCGGTCAGCACTTGTATCCACCGCCCACAGCCGGCGTTCACCGCGGCTGGCCTTATCGTTTAACTGCCCGCCTTCTTCGCCTCGATCTTGGTCGCCATGGTTTTGCCATCCTTCATGTCGGTCGTCACCGTAACCATGTCGCCCACCTTCACATCGCTGAGCCCGCACTTTTTGCCTTCACAGCTGATGGCCGCATCAGTGGCCACCTCATGGCTGTGTTGGTTCTTGCCCGCCATATCCGTCATCGTCAGCTTGCCGGCGCCGACCTCGACCACCTTGCCTTGATGCATGTCGGCCGCCCCAGCCGGTGCACTCGCCCACACGGTCAGCGCGAGAGTCACCAAGAATACTGACAACACTCTATGTAACATCACCGTCTCCTTTTGTTAGAGAACCCTTAGACCTGTTAACCTTAAGCCGTGGGGGACCATCCCCCATTGCCACCCAAACAACTCTCTCAAGGGATTCACAAATTCCAGTTTTGCTGTTCCCTCTACCGTAGTGGACGCCAGGGGGGAGACCGCTCACGCGGCTGGCGCGGCTGGCGCGGCGACCGACCGGCTCCCCGGGTCCAAGACCGCAGAATCAGAGAGCAGACGCCCTCTTTGTAGCCTTTCCTCGGCTGCCGCAGGTTCTCCTCCCTCCCACGTGGATCGCGCCTCAGGTACAACCACACTGAGAAGCTCCTTAGCGGATTCCACTCCCAGGGACAGCAGTTGTCCATGAGCCCTACCTAATAGGGTCGATTATAGTACGGGCCACCGCCGTAGTAGGGGTTCCTATCGTAGGACCGATCCCCATAATGGGCACGGTCGTGCTCTTCCTCATGCAAGTCCTGGAGATCCTCGTGCAGACGGCGATGCTCCGCTGCGGTGTAAGACTGCGAGTGAAAGTCTTCGTGTATGTCGTTGAGGTTATGATGGAGCCGCCCATGAGCACAGGCCCCCAGGCCGGTCGCCAGCAAGGCGGCCAGTGGGAGGCTGACCAGGAGAGGTTTCTTGAACATAGCAAGCAGAGTTTTCTTGAACTGGAGCTGCATAAAAGTTTCCTTTTTGTCGACTTTTTTCAAGTTTCCTTCCCGTTTTGGACCCGTGTCCGTATCTGCCCCACGGGGAAACAGCCAGAGGACAGTAGCGCGCCGGCGAAGAAGGACAAAGACAAGAAAGAAGGGAATGTATTCATACCACCGACCTCCGATCATTTCTTAAAAATGTAACGCAGATGTCCCGTGCCGTCTGTGAAATTCGTGCTACAAATGTTGGAATCTTGCGACAATCGTGCCGGGGGGGAAGACGCACTCACAGCGTGCCGGGTGCCCCCTCAGCTTTCCGCCACCAGACGGAGCGCCCAGGCACAGAGAAAACCCCGCACGCTGAGGAGCCGCGCCGGCGTGGGGCGTCTTCGTGCTGCCGACGGATAGTGCTCGGAAGCACACCTGGCGCCCGCAGGCAATTCGACTGTATCGCAAATTTTGAAAATACAGTATCTCTATCTGTTCGTTAGGCAGACACGCAGAGAACTGTTCGGCAGGCCGTTTATGCCCGTCCGCCATCGCTCTTCAGCTGCCTTTCCTTCGCACGTGCATGTGATACGTCTCATTCACAAATTGAGATAATCAACCGCAGGCGCTCTTGCTCCACAGCGCCTGCGTCTCCCTCTCCGTCAGGGAAGAGCTACGGCTTCGTCGGGCTGTGTTTCATCCCCTCATGGCCCTTCTTCTCGTCAGGGGACGAGAAGTGGATTTCACCGGCCGTCAACGGGTCCCTTTTCCCCGTCGTGTGCACGACGACCCGGTCGTCGACCCTCAGATCCGCGCTCGTGGCCGCAGCCGCTCCTTTGCGGTACGTCGTCTTTTCATTCACCAGGACCGACATGGTCTTCCCGGCCTTGGTCTTGACGACCACGTGCTGCGCATCCAGGGCCGTCACCGTGCCCATGACGTGCGTCCCGCCCCCATGGGCGAACGCCAGCGTGTGGAAGACCAAAACTACGAACACTGCGAGGGTGCCAATACGTTTCAACATACCTGTCTCCTTTCGATTGAGAGTGCTTAGTGATGGTGGTGGGAGTATGGCGAGGGACTGTCTTCGCCGTGCAGAAACTGTTGTTCCTCTTCTTCTTCCGCCATGTCCTGGGGACTTTGGGGGTTGAGCTTCTTCATCTCGGTCAGTTCCTCGTGGCTGATCTCTGGCAGGTGACGGATGAAGTAGACCAGCTTCCAACTATCCTGATCTTCTGCCGGCGGGTCGTCTCCCCACGCCGGCATGCCGGTTAAGCGTACACCATTGTGAATGATGTAGAACAACTCCCCATCGGAGAGGGACTGCGTGTCGGCCTGGCGCATATCGGGTGCCTTGGGATACAGATGCTGCCCGATCTCAGTCTGCCCGCTGCCGTCATTGCCGTGGCAGGACGCGCAGTGATCGGCAAAGTGTGCGCGCGCTTCGGCCACCACGTCCGACGTGGCCGGGACTGGATTCTGTGCCTGCCGTGCGCTGCGGGGGACGGCGAGATGGCGCAATCGGCGCGCAACAAAGGCTTCGATGGCCGTGGGCTGATCGCGGGCGCTGAACCCGTGTTGCACCAGCACAGCCACCGCGGTAGCCATGCCTGCCACCGCCAGCACGACTGTGACAAGCCCGATCTTCGCTCGCCGCGTCATCACGCCTCCACCTCGCCGGGCTCTTGCTCAGACGATCCTCTACTAGTTAGGGTACCTGTTCCCGTCGTGATAGTCCTCGTGCTGGGCATTGAGGTCCTGATGGAGCGCCTGATGTTCCCGTTCGAGCCGGCGCTGCTCGTGGCGCCGCGCGCGTCTGGAGTGATGCTGACTATTGAAAGCCCTGGCCTCGGCGTCCAACGCCTCGTGGCCCTCCTGGTGTTCCTCGTTAAGCTCGTTATGGACCCGCCCATGCTCCCCCCCACTGTCATGAGCAAAGGTCAGGGGAGCCGTAAACAGTAACCCCGCGAGGGGCAGGACGGTAAGGGTGATTTTCTTCAAATGGGTAGGCATGAGATGGTCTCCTTTGTACCTTGGTAAAGTTGCAACAACCCCTGTTGCCGGGGTCTGGCGAGAGCACTCGTTGTCTGTCTGGCGCTGCGCCATTGTTGGCCCGAACCCTCATCAGAATCGGCCGGTGAGGAGCAGCACGAGGAAGACAATGAGCAGCACCCCGACGATGCCCGAGGGCGCATAGCCATACGAGTGATAGCCCCAGTTAGGCAGACCGCCAAACAGGAGCACGATTAAGACGATCAACAATAGTAGGCCCATAATAAGTTACCTCCGTCATAGTGAGTGACCCCTCCGTGAGGGAAAAAGAACGCTTCGAGGACAGAACCGGTTCCACTCGTTGACTAGGAAGGTAACGCTGGCGGCCCGCGCCGTCTGTGAGATTCGTGCTACAAATGTTGGAATCCTGCGCAAATCGTGTAAGGGGGAAGGAAAGATACCCTCGCTGCGTTGCGCTCTCCGCCGTCAGCGTTCAGCCAACCCGCAGAGAGATCAGGCGCCGGGACTATCCCTCGCACGCGGAGGCTACTCTCATCCACCATCAGTCTCTGATATGACGGGTCCCACGCGCCGTGCCGAAGCGCCCGGCAACATAACGATTGTATCCATGCCCTCAGATGAGGATGGGAAGAGACGCAGATCCTTGAGAGGGCGGTGGAGGAAAAGACATGTATATATGACAAACATCCGCCCTCTCACCACCTTATTTGTCGACCTCGGGAATGTGTTACTGACTGACAGCGACGACCAGGCGCTGTTTGTAGAGGTGGCGCAGAGTCTAGGACTGCATGGCATTCATCATACGGGCTATGCCTCCACACGTGCTGCCCTTGCCGCCTTAGGGCTTGCACTGCCGGACTGAGGATCAAGGAAAGGAGCAGCATGCTCCTGACCAGGGAGAGGAAATGGCAAGCCAGGTCAGTTTTGAGCACTTGCTTCCTCGGCTCCGCCAGGTCCTTCCAGAGGCCGCCCGGCTCATATAAGTCTACGGAGGCGGAAGGGCAGCAGACCAATGACACCCAAGCTCAAACCCAGCTCGTTGCGGAAATTGTCTCCTTACGTCAGCAGCTTGCACCTCCGCAAGCTGCGGCATCGGACCAGAACCTCAAGAATTCGTGTTCATCGCTCAAAAGCGGAGGTGTACGCCGAGACCTATGGTCTCAATCTTGCGGTTATAGAACTGACCATTAGGAGAGTGCCCTTTGAAGTACTCAATCAGCAGCTGCAACTTCCGGTGACCAATCTGCCAGTTCTCGAATTGGATACCCCCGCGCACGGAGAGATCGGTACTCCAGTTATTCTCTTCCTCATTCTGCAGATTCGCGGCCAGGATCGGCCTGACGGCGCCACTGCCATACGTCCATGGACTTTCGAATTCGGCGCCGTACTGGACTCGTCCCGGCTTCAAGTTGGACGGGTCCTGATCAAAGAGATACCCGCCGCCGCCATAGAGCCGCAGGGCTTGAAAGAACTTGTATGAGAAGAGGGCCTCAGCTCCCTCATAGCTGAGATTGATCCGCTTGGCACGGTTGCGCAGAAGAAACTCATCTCCGAGGTGGGAGCTTTGATGAAAGACCCGGAGGAACGTCGAGAAATCGTGGGTGCGATAGCTGGTGAACAGGGCCCCCATGTAATCGGCGTTAATGAGATCTTTTGACGCGGCATCAAGATCGAAGAGAGAGAACACGCCAGCCTGGATACCGAACTCCCACTGCCCACCGAACGGAGCCCGATTTCTATATAAGGTAAGAGTCTCACCGAAATTCGCGGAGCCCGTGCTGCGGAGCTCTTTATCGTGTAGATAGTAGGCATAGGAGACTGAAAAATGGGGCCACCGCGGGTCAGCCAGCAGCTGATCGAAGAGATACCCGTCAGGAAGGAAGGTCGGACCAGCCGAGGCAAGCTCGGTTTTCACGCCGCTCGCGTTACTCTGTACCGTTGCTCCAGACGGGGATACGGTCGGCGTAGCGGCCAGCACCGTCCCATTCTCTTGTATCTCCACCCGAGTGACGCCTCGGATATGTGACAGTGTATCGACGATCTGCTGCCGATTTGCGCCCGCAAGATTTGTGGCGTTCACGATCATGACGCCGTTTTGCACCCGTACGGCGCCACTGGGGACATGGAAATCGCGTTCCAGGATAGCGGCGGCATAGCCGGCAATATACGAATCCTCGTTATCAGCCTGAGTGTGTGACGCTGGTGGTTCGGCGGCGACCCGTCTGGCGGAGACCCCCTCCACCAAGCCGCCCAACATGAGGAAGGCAATGGGGACAACGAATGTCATCTTGCTCATATTTTCCTTCGTAAACTTCTTGTGCTGTTGTTCACTTATTGAAATCTCCACGAGTCTGACGCAAAAGCGGATAGCCCCCCTACTGGTTGAACAACTGGCGGAGAAAGTCCTGGGGGGCAACTGTACGCTGACGCCAGAAGAAATCTCGGGGCCGCTCACGGATCGCCTGCGCCGCGTCCGGGCGCTCCTGCAGCCAGTCATCGAGCGAGGAATGGGCGTGCACGAAACGGGTATCGTTGATCAAATCCGGGTCGCGATAGAGCGCATCGGCTTCTTGCCAATGCGTATCAAGGTAGTGGTCCAGGCTCTGGACATCTTCTGGGGAGACGGTTCCGGTGGTCCGCCGTTGGGCAGTACGCTGCTCCCACAAGACCTGGCGGGGATTGGCCTGGATCACCCGGGCGGCCTCGGTGTGGTCCGCCAACCAGTCATGCAAGGCGCGATGGTCGCGGAGAAACTGGCGATCGTTGATCAGTTCCGGCTGCTGATAGAGGAGCTGCGCCGTCTCCCAGTGCGCATCCAGATAGGCCTCAAAGTTGCGCCGGTCTCGCGTACTCATCTCCTCCCTGGAGCGGCGCTCCTCACCCTCGCGTTGCCGCCAGTCATTGTCATAGGCAGCAGCCAGCGGAGGGAGAGCCAGCAGGCCGACTAAAGAGAGAATGCCAAGGAATACTGTCTTCGCATGGGTATGCATGCTGAGTCCCTTTCTGGGGAACGCTACCCGCACGGCACTCCCACATCCGCCAAGGACCAACCAAAAAGTGACTAAAAACTCTGCGCCGAAGCGCGGTGATAAAGACATACTGACCTCCTTCTTTTTTCTTATGCTGCTGCGGTCTGCTCATCTTCTGATTTCCATCGCAAGGGCTCGTCTCCTTGGCGGTGGCACCGTGGGCGGGGGACTGCGAATCGCATTGACCGTGAGAGGGACAAGGATGTCGTGCAGAAAATCGCCCTGCTCCAGTTGTTGGATGAGGACTGCCCACAACTGCTGGTGAGTAAATCCCTGGGTATAGAGGAGGAGGAAGCGCGTGCCGTACGCGCCTAACGCTTGGGCGTACAAGTCCATCCCGGTGCGGTACTGCTGCATGCCCTGCTGGTACATCTGTAAGGCCTGCCTATATCGTTCCCGCACGCCGCAGTAGTCGTCCGCGGAAAGAGTTTGGGCCTGGAGGGCGGCGTGAGCGGCGGCGAGCTGAGGGTGGAGCAGCTGGTAGCCGTGCTCCCAGTGTCGGCGCGACTCCTCGTGCTGGGCGCGGAGCCACTCCAGCATATCGAGCTTGAGCTCGACTTCAGTGCGGCGTAATGCATCCACTCGCTGGACAAGCTCGCGCGGGTAGTCCCGTGGCCGGTGAGCCAGCAGTGCCTCACGCAAGGCCGCCTCACGGCTGAGCATCTCCACCTGAACGGCGTGCACGGTCTGCTCGGTCACGTGCAAGGCCTGCGCTTCGGCGGCCACGGCGCGGTATGTATCTGCGAGCGTCTCTCCGCAGGCGGCCTGGACACCGCGTGCACGCGCGAGACAGAGGAAGCCCAGTAGGGCCCACCACAAGCAATCTCTTAGGATGTTGTTCAAGGGAGTAGTCCGACCCTTCATCTGTGAATACTCCCATCGCTTGCTCTGCTCTCAGCACTACACGGCTTCGCAAACTCCATGAGATGGAGGACTTGGTTATGGTCGCTATTGCGCATGTCCTGTCTTTGCGGCTCTGCGCATCTGGTCCACCACGCGAACGGATGCCGGACTCGTCCCCGCATGGGTTGCGCACCGGCTCCGAGACTTACGGCGTGCCCTAAAACTTCTTTCATGCAAAAGACAGTAACGCAGGCCTCCTGCACCGTCTGTGAGATTCTTGCTCAAAATGTTGAAATCTTGCGACAATCGTACCGAGGGGACCTGCTGGCGGTGTGCCGACAAGCACTACCTCCGGGTGGTGTCTCGGTAGGCTTCGGGGTCAGGGCGACGTGCGTGCGAAAAAGCGGAGCACGAAGGCAGGATGCCGGGGGCGCATGCCGTGGTCCCCCGGCTCCCACCCTAGAGCCGCCCGCTCACTGACGTGTGCGCGCGTGCTTACGCCCGCGCCTCTTTCGCCACCCCCGCCTCTTCCGTGTAAGAGATGTCTCCTGCCCCCGCATGCTCAAAAATAGCCTTGGCAATATCCCGCGCGCTACTATCTTCTGCATGGACGGAAATCAGAATGTTGCCTGCTTTGATTTTCCCCTCGTACCGCTTGGCCTCATATTCCGGAATGCCCAGCCCAATGAACGCCCCCGTGACGCCCCCGAGCGCGGCCCCGGCCGCGGCCCCACTGAGGGCGACCATGATGGGTCCCGCCGCGATGAACGGCCCCAAGCCGGGAATGGCTAAAGCCCCAATGCCCACCAGCCAACCTAAGGCGCCTCCCAGCACTCCTCCCGTGCCGGCTCCCGTGGCCGCGCCTTCGGGCGCTTTGGTGTGCTGTTCGTGGGCGAAATCCCGCGTGCTGGTTTTGTCCGGGAGCAGGACCGAGATATCGTTATTGGAAAAATCCGCCGCCTTCAGTTGGGCCATAATAGCGGTCACCTGGGCTTCGGTACTTGCGATACAAAAAACGGCTTTTGCCATACTGTCCTCCTGAGGTGTTAGGGGTTAGTGATCTCTGCTCTCCGCTTGGTTATCCATCTTGTTCGCACTCGCGAGATGGATAACAACAGAGTAGTCTTGTTCATTCGCTTCCTTCTTGACTTCTAAAAGCTTCTCGCTCTCAAGGCTCCGTTTGAGGGGGTTGTCAGGTTGAGTAGCTTCGTACGCGCACGCCTCGCTCTCCCGGCTGCGCGTGCGGCCGCTTGCTCACTAGCCGTGAGCTAGAAGACGGCGCCTCCGTGTACCGCGGCACTGGACAGTGAGGCCGGAGTCTGCGCGGGGCGCTCGCTGGGCTGAGCGTCCCCCTTGGTCCTAGCGCTAGTGAGGTGTGGGGTTGGTGGCGGCAGCAGGGCCTGCTTGAGCATCTCCCACAGGGTACTCATCACCGCCCCAATGACTGCGCCTTCGATAATGGCAATTTCGTCCTTAAACCGATCCCGTACACCGCTGCCCATCCCCTGCTGCGGCTGGGGATGAGCAGACAACTCGCGAGACGAAGCCGCTGTTGTCCCTGCAGGAGAGAGACTGGTGTCATGGGTGGAGACAGCAGAAGATGACCTGCCACTACTCAAGCTGCCGAGCAGATAGCCCACCACCGTTACACCGCCAAACATCAGCCACGGATGCTGCTCCACCTGATGGTGGACATCAAAAGTGTGCCGCACCGTTTCCACGGTCGTGTCTACCGTGTCTTTGACATTCTCCACAATATCCTCTACCGCAGATCTCATGTCTTCGACGGTCTCCCGTACGCGCTCTTCCAGCACTTCCAGCCCGTCCGTCATCACCGAACGGGTGTCCTCGATATCCGGGTGGGTGTCCACTGTGATATCCTGTTGGCTGTCGTCGGCTCTGTGCTCCCCCTGCACCGGCTCCTGCCGCGTCTCAGCGGCCTGCTGTGGGACTCCCGCGAGTGTCTCTGCTGTGGTTTTGCCCGCAGCGAACAGCACCCCACCCAAGACGACCAGCCCGCTCCCCACGATGCCGTAACGTCCCCAGAGCGGAATCTCCGTGCACACTTCCAGCACATGGACGAGCATCAAACTCAGCAACGTGCCACCAACGGCGGCTACCCCTACCCCGATGCCCAGCGTGAGCGCAGCGGTCTTGATTTTGCGCAGCTCGTCCTGCACTTCGAGCTTGGTCCGCGTCAGTTCTTGTCCAAGCAAATCTTTGACATCGTTAATGCTGCCGCCTAGGAGCGCCGCCAAGCTCGGCTCTGAGGTGTGTTGAGACCCGTTCTCCATGGCTTACCTCTTCATACTTCGGGCCAGCCAGTAGCCCAGGCCCACCCCCGCCACTAAAAATTGCACGGGGTAGCGGCGCACCAAGGCGGTGAGGTCGGTGGCCAGATTGGCGTATTTTTTTTCTTGTAGGTACGAACTCGCCGATTCCAGCCCCCCCGCTACTGTTGTTGCCGCGGTGGCTATCGCGCCTTCGTGCGGCGCATGGTCGCGAATTACCCCCGCCAGCGATCCCATCTGCTCCCCGACTGCGGTGGCCGCCTCACTCGCCGTGCTCGCGGCCGTCGCGCCGAGCTCCTGGGCCTTGGCCGTCAGACTGGCCACCGCATCAGCTGCATCGGCCATCCCCTTGCCACTGCGGGCGCCCACGGTGTCGCCATACTCTTTAAAGCGCCGCTCCACCTCGTGCTGGGCCTGCTCGCGGACATAACCGTATTTCTCTTGGAGCACGCCGATCAGTTTGTCCGTCTGCCCGCCGATCCGCTCGAAGTCGTCATCGGCGAGTTTGCCCCACCACGTTTTCAGTGTGCCCCGCATTTGCTTCCATTGGCCGGCAAAAATGTCTTGGTTCATCGCATTGTCCTCCAGTGTCTCGTTTAGCTGTGTCAGTGACTGTTCTCGTTCAGCGAGACCGTGCCACGGGTGGTGTCCACAGCAATTTTGGTCAACGTCGAAGCCGCCGGATCCGTCGTTAACTTCGTTTTGACCGCGGCCGTAATGACCGGGTCGTCGACGTTGCGCCCGGCGGTCTTACCCGTCAGCGCCTCACCGCTTGTCAGCAGCGTGACAAGCAGCACCAGCACTAATCGTCCCATCCTCGTATCTCCCTTTCGCTAGAGTGATTTTTATTCCACACCATTCGTCCTCTCTTCCCTATCCACTCGTTGAGCAGGAATGTAACGCAGGCGTCCTGCGCCGTCTGTGAAATTCGTGCTACAAATGTTGGAATCTTGCGACAATCGTGCAAGAGGAGAATATAAGGAAAACCAAGAAGAGGACGAGTTGTCCCCCCTCTATGCGGGACTTCCCGCCAGCTAAACCGCCCCGATGATGCTGTCCAGCTCGACCGATCGGACCAGAGCCGGCAAGAGCAATTGGGTGGCCTGAGTCCGGGCCTCCGTCAAACTCGTAGCCACGGTGTCGGCGCCTGCCTCGGTCAGACGCTGGCTGCTCTTGTCCGTGTCTGCTGGGATGCCGGGCCGCACCACCACAATCCGCACCTCCGGGAAGCGGGTCCGCAGCCGTTTGCAGAGATAGCGGGCTTGAGTGAGACCTCCAGGGGGTAGCGCAGTGATGCAGATCAGGTCGGGTGACCCTTTCTCGACCGCCATCAGTACTTCGGAGACGAGCGTCGCGGTCGACAGTTGCTCAATCTCGCATGTGAAGGGGTCAAAGAGTTGGCTGAGCATCTCCAGCGCGACTTGGTCCCCCAGCGTCCGTGCGGGCACGCCTACAATGTGCCCCCGCGGCGTGCCCGCAGGGGAGGCGGTCCCATTCGCCGCACTGGCCGCCTTGTCCGCTCGGGCTTGAGCATCGGCCATGTGTTGCACAATATCGCGGGTCGCCTGCAGCACGAACTGCTGCTCGGACTCCGAGATCGCCTCGCGCACCCGATCCCGCTCGGCCAAGAGTAAGGTCGGCACCAGCACCTCATCGAACACCTGCTCCTGGGATGTAGTCTGCAGTTGCTGCTCGACAATCTCACTCGCCTCATCCTCATCGCCTGCTAAGAGGCGTTGATAGAAGCTGATGTCCGTCTCCAGGGCGGGCTCATCCCCCAGCAACACCACGAGAAATTCCAACCGCGGCACGTGCTTGCCCAACACGGCCAGACACACGGTGAGCGGGGTGGACAGGACCAAGCCTACTGGCCCCCAAAGCCAGGTCCAGAACAGGGCCGAGACCAGCAAGGCCAGAGAAGAGACGCCGGTGTGGTGCCCGATGAGCAAGGGCTCGATGACATTAGCGGTCACGGCATCCAGGCTTAAGAAGAGGCCCAAGGTTACCAGGGTCCGCCCCCATCCCTCAAACAGCACGAACGCCAACGCCGTGGGCAGCAGCATGGCCAGCAGCGACCCGACATAGGGCACGAAACGCAGCAGGGCGGCCGTCACGCCCCAGAGAATCGCATAGGGCACGCCGATCCAGAACAATGCGACCGCCACGATGAGGCCGAACCCGGCGTTGATGACAGACTGGGTGAGCAAGAAGCGGCTGATCCGCTGCCCGGCTTCATCCATCGTCCGGGTCGTGAGCGTGACCCTCCCTTGGCCCACCACCCGAATGAAGCGATTGCGGAGATCCTCCCGCTGGCTCAGCATGAAGATCGTTAGGACGAGGACGATCCCCACCTTCGCGAGCGGCGCGAAGACTGGCTCGACCAGACCCCAGAACCGCTCCACATCGGTGGGCTCGCTCGGGATCATCAGCACCGACTGGACATTCTTCTGGACCTCGAGGGCCTTTCCGTCCGCTTTTGGGCGGTCCTTCTTCTCTGTCTCCATCTCTTGTGTGTCTAATTCGTGGCTGACCTTGTCGAGCGTGCGCTGGATGTTGGCGATCGCGCCTGTACGGCTGGCACGGAGGGTGGCGAACTTCTGCTTAATCGTGGCAGCGTAGTGCGGAAACTGGGCTGCGAGGTCGTTGAACTGCCGGCTGAGCACGTAGCCAGACCCCCCGACGACCCCGAGCGTGAGCACGATCACCACCGTGACCGCCACAATTCGGGGCAGGCTGCGGCGTTCCAGGGCTTTGACCACCGGGGTCAGGATAAACGTCAGCATGACCGCCAGCGCCACAGGGACCAGCACCGCCTGGCCATGCGAGAGGATGGTCACCAGCAGCGCAACCATAGCCACATACGAGAGGGGCGTCAGCGCTTCGAGGATGAAAGACCATTGCGGAGTCACCATAGGGGGTTCCTTCAACTCACGCAGCGTGTGTGCAGAAACCGCTTTGTCCTGCTGCGTGCCGCCGCGTGGGGTCAGCAGAGAAAATCAATGGAGAAGACAATCTGCCGGCGTTTCAATCCCGAGAAAGATGCGACGGAAGCCTGCGCGCTGCCAACCTCATGGATGAGCGGCTTGCTGATGGCGCGGCGGGTGTATCACCTTGTTAGGCTCTGGCAGACGAGCCACATCCAATTCGGCATGAGACTTCCTGTTTAGCCAGCGAACGTCAACCAGATAGATAACAATGCCTGCATTAATCAGCAGGACGCCACCTCTCATGAAAGTCGCATGTTTGATGAGCTCGAAGACCTCAACGGGCAGGTAAACCGCCCCTGAAACAATCGCAAGCCATGCTGCCCAGGCTTTCATCCGCCATAACCCATACGCCTCGATAAATCGTCCTCCAGCGTAGAGGAACGCGAGCACAGCTAGGAGCCTGAGCCGTGAATCATTGAGGTTTGCTGAAGCTTCGATAAACACTCGCGGATAATGATGTGCGGGGTTGAGATGGGAGAGGCGGACGAGTTGCTCAGCAGCCGCTTGTAAATCATGATGCACGAGAGAGAGAAGACCGAAGCCAGCGACAAGAACGAGCACCCCCTTCAGAGCTTCGAAGAAAGCAATAGTACGTAGCCCACCACGAGAGAGATGCGCATTGATGACTGTCTTATTCAATGAAAGTTTTTCCAATCATCATTCAAATCACTGCTTCCACGCACCCCGCTGGTGGTCACGTTACTCGCGTTCCATCGTGTAGCGGGTGATATGGTGCGTCACGGTGAAGACGCCGTAAGCACCAGACCCTTTAGCGTGAACCACTCGGTCCGGCATCCGCTCACGGTTGGGGGTGCTGGTACACATACGCTACCTCGCCCCCCACCAGAACGATGAACCAGCCCACATAGAGCCAGATCAGAAAGACCATCAAGATGGCGAAACTCGAGTACACCGCCGTGTAGTACAGCGAATTAACGACAAAGGCGGCGAACCCGGCGCCCGCCAAGTGCCACAAGAGGCCCGCGGTTACCCCGCCGACGAGGGCCGAATCGAAGTTGACCTGCGTATCAAGGATGAGCTTGTACAAGAACGTGAACGCAGTGCACAGAAAAACGAATGGCATCACCTGCGTCAGCACGGTGACTATGGAGCCCAGATAGGGGATCTGAAGCATGAGCTGCATGAGCCAGTGACTCTGGGCCGCGGCGGTTAAGACAAAGGCCGTGAAGACCAGTACGGGGCCCAGCAGAGCCAGACTGACGTAGGCGCTGAACTTGCGGGTCAGGCTGCGCGCGCGGCGCACACGCCAGAGATAGTTCAGCGCCCCCTCGATCTGGCCGAGGACGGAAAAGGCTGTGAAAAACAGCCCTGCCGAGCCCAGCGCCCCGAGCACGCCGACCCGCAGATTAGTGACGAATTCAACCATCTGCCTAGTGATAACCTCTCCTTGGGAGCCCAGAGGAGCCAAGGCCTGAGCCAAGAACGGCTCGATCTGTTGCTGGACCCCGAAGGCCTTGAGCACTGAAAACACAACGGCGAGGAACGGCACCAAGGAAACGAGCGTGGTGTAGACTAAGCCGCGGGCGTGCAGAGTGAGCAGACCATTCCAGTACTCGTCCCCGACCGCAATTCCCAGGCGACGGAGGAACGTCTGCACCCGGACCAGCGGGCGGAAGAGCGAAAGGTTCACCTTCCAGGGATGAAGCAAAGTCCCCTTCATCTGCGTTAGGAAGCTCACGCCATTAGCCTCCTGCTTTTCAGCTGCTCGGAGTGAGATTTTGTTCTGGCCCGTTCTGGCGCAGGCTGAGCACGCGAGAGAGAAAACAAGAGACCTGTGCCGGATTTTGCAGATAATACCGGGCGGCAGTACGTCCTGGCGGGTCGGCGACCAGGATGGCAAGTCCGCGGCCGTTCACTATGCGAAATGCGTCTTCAGCGGTTGCCTCGTTTCCGAGGTAGACAGGCAACGCGGCAGTGTTTCTGAGCGTCAGCAGGGTCTGTAGCGTTTTCCCTTTGTTCACGTCCAAGGGGCGGACTGCGACAACCTTCTTGCGGAGACGCCCGATGACCGTGGTGAATGCACCCGTGGGAATGAGACGCCGGGTTTTTCCGGTTGCAGGGGGTATCTCAAGCTCGTGGGTCCCGAGGTAAACAAGGCCCGGCACAGGGAGCAGCGCGCGCAGTTCCGCGAGCGGGCGACCGCTCACCACCGCCACCTCAACGCCCGGAGCCTGCGTAAGTTGTGACAGAAGTAGGAGCAAGGCCGGCGCGGGGCGCGTCTCCGCCGGGAGCGAGGCGCTGGGCACCAGGGGGCCCTCATAGTCGAGCGCCAGGAGAAGCCGCGGCGCGGTGCGGCACTGGCCCTCAACCTCCGGGCTGGACAACGCCGGTTGGGGAAGCACGAAAGAGGACCACACCGTAGGACCCAACTGTCCGCTGGTGAGCGCGTCAAGAAAACAGCCCGAACTCAAGGAGGTTGACTGAGGGTCGCGCATGTCCATACTCCCATCCTTAGAGGAAAGCGGCTGGCTGCTCAGGCGCCGGCCCGCTCCCCCCTCTACCCCTCGACCGAAAACACGGCCCGGCAGCCACGGTCCACCCAGATCCCGCCGCCATCGCGCTCCGTCCCCCCCGTGTCATGCTCGCGACACGGGGCGTCACTGAGTTGGCGGTCCAAGCGGACCTCTCCGCGCAGGCTCGTCGGGCAGTACTCCGATCTCCCTTCCCGCGATTCACACGTCACGGTTTGTCGCCTCGACGGTTGGTAGGAGCCACCGTTGTAGCCGTACCTACTGCCAGACCCGGGCCCGTATCTGCCCACGGGGAAACAGCCAGACGAGAGTAGCGTGCAGGCCAGGAAGGACAGAGACAAGAAAGAAGTGAATGTATTCATAGCACCAACCTCCGATCGTCCCCAGAACTATAACGCCCGCGGCCCGCGCCGTCTGTGAAATTCGTGCTACAAATGTTGGAATCTTGCGACAATCGCCGCGGGGGGCGGGCAGACGCCCCCCGCGGCGTGCCGCGTGCCCCCTCAGCTTTCCGCCACCAGACGGAGAGCCCAGGCACA
>JBGPOI010000040.1:0-18150 GCA_041487975.1 Binatia bacterium
CGAACATCGTCGATTCCGACAGTAGCAGGTGGTGCAATCCATGCCGCAGTTCCTCCCGACCACGTGAGATCAGGAGGATAATTGCACCACCTGTCACTTCCTGCTCCAATCTATGCCATCACCCATTATAGGGACACCACCAAAAATTCGAGACAGCGGCTTATCGTTTTGACGTCTATGGACTATTCATTGAGGCAGGAATAAAGCAACAACTCAAGCAACGAGGTTGTCTAACCTACATTATTCCTCACACATTACTTAGCAACGATTCTTTTGAAACACTGCGCAAATTTTTGGCAACGAAAACTTCGGTTTTGCAAGTGGTCGACATCGGACCTTCGGTATTTGCGGGAGCGAAGAATGAAACGATGGTGTTTCTATGCCAGAATAGGGTGGCTGAAAAAGATGATATTGTACACGTGGTTAGAACGACAGCAAAGGACTTCCCTGCTCCAATTCAAAGTTTCACAATCCATCAGAGCGAGTGGGAACGAAACCCTCGAACAACCTGGCTTGTTCGTGTCTCGAATGCCGAGCAGAATCTCTTGCACAGGTTGGAAAGTGCAAAGTGGAGTTTAGGGCAGCTTTGCACGATTAATCAAGGTCTTCGCACAGGTGACAATCAGAAATATCTTGGGGGAAAGAAAGACTCGAGCAAATGGAAACAAGCAGCTGGAGGCAAAGAGGTCGGCAAATATCAGCCTCTAGCAGATGGCTTATTTGTGCTGTACGACCCGAATGTGCTGGATGCGCCTCGTCGGCCAGAGATTTTCGAGTCAGCAGAAAAGATTGTGGTGCAAGAGATAAGAAACATTACACTCAAGGAACGTCTTATTGCGACATACGATGATCAGCAAACGTACTGTCTGCAGTCGACGAATGTGATCAATCTGCTGGCGGAACACCAGAACCTGACAATCAAGTATCTACTTGGCATAATAAACAGTCGCGCTGCGAATCGTTTCTTTCAACTACGTTTTCCAGGCAACAATCATATTCCCTCGAACCAATTGGCACAAATTCCCATTCCGCAGCCATCAAACGAACAACAGAGGCAAATCATTAAACTCGTTGACCGCATCCTCGCCGCGAAGAAGCGCGATCCCGGAGCGGACACGACGGCGTTGGAGCGGGAGCTGGACGAGTTGGTGTATGCGCTCTACGGCCTGACCGACGACGAAATCAAACTGGTAGAGGGTCGCGCGCAGAAATGAAGCCAATTCGGTTAACGAAACATGCCCGCGAGCAAGCGAGTGAGCGCGGTGCGAATGAAGCAGAAGTCAAGGAGGCGATCACGAAAGGCTCGCGTGAACCTGCCAAGCATGGACGGAAACTTTGCCGCTATAACTTCAGATTCGGAAAGAATTGGCAGGGTAAGCATTACCCGATCAAACAGGTTGCGCCCGTCATCAAAGAAGAGCCGAACGAAATAGTTGTGATAACGGTCTACACGTTCTACTTTTAGGAGGCACACCACTATGAAAATCAGCTACGATTCCGAAATTGACGCCCTCTACATTCGCCTGATCGAAGGCAAGCACGAATGCCGCACTGTGCGGTTGAACGAGGAAATTGCCCTCAATATCGGCAAGGGCGAAAAGCTCGTGGGCATTGAGATTCTGGACGCCAAGGAAGTTTTGGGCGCTGGGAAGCTGCCGTCGGTAGTATTGGAGGGCATCACCGCATCGACCGCACCGCTGGCCGTGCGCGAGAAGCCTTCCAAGAAGTACGGCACGTGACCTGAGCACAGCACGACACACTGGCAGGGCCGGTGGATCGGATTCTGACCACCAAGCAGCGCGCTCCCGACGCGGACGTGTCGGCGTTGGAGCGGGAGATTGATCGGCTCGTTTACAAGCTCTACGACCTTACCCCCAAAGAAATCGCCATCGTGGAAGGTTCAATCCGTGCGAAGTGACTCTGACGAACCTGTATGCCCTCCATCGTGCGCAATGATGTTGCTAAGACTTGCCTTTGACGGCTGCCGAAGGAAGGTTACGAACTGAACAGGCCAAAGCGCAACGGGCAAACAGGGGTAGACATCAACGCCACATGGGGCGCGGAGCGATTTGCAGCTGACGGTGCTACATGCTTTTTTCTGAACGTGTCATTCGCGTGTGTTGAGGGTGAGGGCAACCTAACAGCAGCATGAACCCGGCGCGCTCTGCGTCGCTCCGTGCGCGGGTTATGCCGACCGATAGACAGCGCTCCCGTCGCCGTGCGGATCGTTGCCACTCGCCGAGACAATGAGAGGCGCGTGATCACTGTGCGCCAGCCACTGACCAGCCTGTCCGACCCACACTGAAACCGGCTTGGAGAACCATGCCCGTGGCAGGAAGCAGTAGTCGATGTGGTAGCCCTGATGGGGCCTCTTCAGGAACCACAGGGTGGGATGACGTTCCTTCGCGAAGGATTCCCCGGTCGCCGCGTGGTAAGCACTCGCTAGCCTAAGATCTGAGAGTGCTTCCGCAACCCCTGCGAAGTTCGTCGGTTTGCCGGGCCGATCCCAGAAGACGCTATTGTTGAAGTCCCCGGCGACCACGGAATCCGCGGACTCTAGGAAACGCCGGTAGAAACGAATGGCGTCAAGCATCGTGCCGCCTGACCCAGTGCGAAAGTTGAGCGCCCAGACCGCGAGAAGGTTAAAGCGCGTGCGCCCTGCCACCTCGATGGGCAGAAAGACTGCGAAGCGCGGATCGAAGTCTGGGGAGCGCGTCAGGCGGAGATCACCGAAGCTAAAGACCCCGAGGCCTTTGTGGCGCGACCGCTCATGCCACTGAGCGTCCGTGAACGTGAACCCGGGGCACTTGGCGACGACCACTTCCGGCGCCGCACACTCTGGAACGATGGCAAGGTCGGGATTGAGTTGGCGCAGAAGAGGGATCTTCTTGTGGGCCGCCATATTGATGTTCCAGACCAGAATGCGCATATCGGCCGCGTTCGTGGGAGCAGTCGCTGCAGCGTTTCGGGCGCTGTCTAATGCTGACGTTGGTCTGCCTTTTCAAGAAGGTCATGCATCGGGTGTGAGCCTATAAAGGTTGATAGCTACCCGCTCATTGCTAATCGCTATTTCGGCGGCAGCCCTAGCATCGGTCTGGCCTCTTGCGGCGTTGCGGGCTCGCGCCCATGCGCACGCGCGACATTGACCGCCCAAGCAACAAAGTCGGCGCTGCTTTTTGCTAAAGAGCCATCAACCAAAGTCGCTCGGTCCTCAAAGCCCACGCGCACGTGTGCGCCCGTGGCAATCGCCAGGCTGGCGATGGTAAAGACGCTATCCTCGATACCATGCGCGGCCCAGATCGCGTCGGGAAACAGCTCTTTCACGCAGGCAGTCATATAGAAATAGCTCCGCGGCGTGCCGGGCATGATCTGGAAACCATCACCGAACCGTCCGGAAAACTCGACTAACAGATAGCGCGGGGACGGCAAGAGTCCGTCTTGCACAAGCGTCGCCACATTGGTGAGAAACCCAGTGTCGAGGACTGTGGGCTCGGGCACGATACCGCGCTCGCGACAGACCGTGATGGTTTTACGAATATCATCGTAAGAATTAGGAATGGCAATCGTGTGCCGCGTGCCATGCGAGAGCGGCGTATTGAACACGATGTTACCAGTGTTGAGAGAGATCATATCCACCGGTTCGGGTGTCTCGCGCAAATAGCGTAGGACCTGATCGATGCTGGCGTCGGGAAGACGGGCGGTAGTGTGATTCAACACGAGGTTGGTCTGCGCGCGGATGAGGCGGTCAGCCTCAGCGTACCATTCCGGGTCGTAGCTGGTACCACCCGGAGACGTGCGAGCATGAAAGTGAACAATCGCAGCGCCAGCCTCAGCACATCGCTGTGCCTCAGCCGCGACTTCGGCTGGAGTCCAGGGTACGTCGGGGTTCTGCTCACGGCCACGGGCACCGTTGAGGCAGGCTTTAATGATGATCTTATCCATAAGCTGTCCTCTTCTCTGCAGGGGCGCACGGCGTGCGCCCTTCTTCAGGTCTGAAGCTGATTGCTGAGCACTGCCTGCTAGTTCAGATGCAAATACCGCTGCGCATTCTCACCCAAGATGCGACGCTTGGCTCGGTCAGACAGACTGGGTCGTTCGCTGATCGCCGCCACCGACCCAGGGAACATCGCGTCCCAGTGGGGATAGTCGGAGGCATAGACGATCTTGTCGTCGCCAATGATATCGACCACGTGGGCGATCTCTTCTTCGTCGGGATCACACGAGATGAAACAATTACCGTCGGTGAGATACTCGCTCGGTTTCTTCTTGATATTGGGCATCTCCTTGGTGCGCTTCTCGTAGTGCTCGTCGAGGCGCGCCAACCAATAAGGCGCCCAGCCGCAGGCGGCTTCCAGAAAGGCGACGCGCAGCTTGGGAAACTTCTCCAGAATGCCGCCGCAGACCACCGTGGACATCGCCAGCATTGTGTCAAAGGCAAAGCCGCAAGCATGTGCCAGCACATAGTTGTTGACAAAACGATCGACGCCTGCGCCACCGCCCCCGAAGTGGAAACCGATGGACACATCGAGGTCCTGCGCCAGTTCGTAGAGCGGATAATAGCTGGGGTGGTCAGGGTTTTTTCCCATCGCGTTGGTCTGGATTTGCAATGCAACCATCCCCAGTTCTTTCACTGCTCGTTTGGCCTCTTTCAGGGAAGCATCGAGGTCTTGCAAGGGGAGGGTGGCGACGCCTTTCAGCCGCTTGGGACTGGCCTGGCAATAGTCCGCCAGCCAGTTGTTGTACGATCGGCATAGGGCTACCGCATAATCCCGATCCTCCAACCAGCAGAACCCCAGAGCGGTCGTGCCGTAGAGGATGGCGATGTCGATGCCATCCAGGTCCATGTCTTTAAGGCGAGCGTGCGGATCGTACCCGCCTTCGCGGCGACAAGCCGCCTTGACGATGCCCTCTGGGTTCCAGGCGCCTCTTCCTTCCGGCGTGGGCCACAGACGCCCCTCGATCAGGTAGCGCTCAGTACCTCGGCTATCGAGCACAATGCGCGGCCGGCGCTCACGGTAGGCGGGTTCGATGTAGTGTTCCCACATCGAGGGTTGTTCGAATACGTGGCCATCGACATCGATCACGGTGTACGCACCCATTGGTCGGTCCTCCTTTTTGTCGGGTTTACAGCAAACTCTTGGGCGTGCCGTTGTTCCCTCAATTGCTCAAGTCTGGCATTCTTGTAGCAAGGCTGTCAACTCTCACGGAAAGAGAAGGGAGGGATTCGGTAATGAACAGACAGATGATACTCGGGCTAACAACCCTGTGCCTCGTCGTGGCAGGAACAAGTGGAGACTGGCAAATCGCCGAAGCCGCAAAGGGCAAACCAGCGCCCTCTGCCTCCAGACCTGCGCCACCGCCGATGACGAAGGAGGAGATGCAGGCATTTCTGGCGCGGCCGATCATCGCCCGGCTGGCCACAGTACGTGCCAACGGTTCCCCTCAGATCGTCCCGATGTGGTTCCTGTATGAAGATGGGGTCATGTACATGAGCACGCGAACCTACGCGGCAAAGGTCAAGCATCTGCAAAAAAATCCACGGGCCGCTGTCGTGGTCGATGTGATGGAGGCGCCCCTCAAGAATAAAGTGGTCACACTGGAGGGAACGGTGGAAGTGCAAACGACAGGGGTCAAAGAAGTGACCACCAAGATTTATCACAAGTATATGGGGACCGAAGGAGCGGCCACTCCCGCCGCTCAGCAGAGCATCAACAGTCCCCGCGTAATCCTCAAAATCACACCGAAGAAGATCGAGTCGCTGGATACGACGCGCTGAAGGCAACAGAACACCGAGGGTTTCGCTCTCTATACGGAAAGGAGCCCTCGGATATTGGCCGGAGCAGCACAGGCGAGTTCACGCCGCCTGCTGCACTTTCTGTTTTAGCAGCTGAGCGATGATCTGAGTGATGACCTGATCGGCCAGCGCCCGCACCTCGTCCGGCGTTTTGGGCTGGATGGGATGCTGCACGAGAATCGGCTCGTACTGCGGCATCCCTAGCGCCGAGCACTGGGCGTGAGCCGCGCCGATAAATTCAGTCGTCGTGACATTGGCGGTGGGGATTCCGTGTTCCTCAAAGTAGACTACATCGTGCGAACTGCACGAGATGCAGGCCCCTCAATCGCTGAGGGCTTCAATGACTGCGTCGCATTTCTCCGTCAGCTCGGCCTTGAGCGGCGCGGGCGCAGGTCGCGTCACTGTTGGTTTCATGCGGCGCAGGACATCCTTTACGCCGTGCTGCTCGCGCAGCACCTCTTCCACGCGGTCGAGGAAGAACGCGCCCTTGGCCTTGCTGATGTCCAGCAGGCCGATCGTTTTCCCAGCCAGGGTATCCAGCCGGGGAGCGAAGGCTTTCGCTGCCCGTTCCACCTTATCGGTGGGGTCTAGTAACATCTCTCCCATAGTACACCTCCTCTTGTTTAGGCACGAATCTCTTTGGTGGTGATGCGGCTGCCGAGGTCGGACCCGGCCCAGCCCGGCACGGCTGCAGAAAAACGACCCGCGGTGCCACCAGCGACAATGATGACAATGTTCTCAGGCTTGGGAAACTTAGGAAAGAGCGTGTCGTCGGTCGGCGGCTCGCGGTCTTTTTTAGCGGTCCTGAGCATGCTCACACCGGCGCCTTCGCCACCGTTCACGCCAGGACGTAGTTCTCGCAAGGGCCGCCGGATCTTTTCATACAGGAACCGGCGCAGGTCGTTCTTCGACCAGCCATCCTGAGCAAACGTCTTCGCGTGTTCCGGACAGACGACCAGCACGGTGTCTGAGAATAACGGAAAGTTTTTATGGTTCCACAACCCAGCCATAGTCCAGCCCAGGGATAGGGCAAGTTGCTCGGCGCTACGGCTGGCATGGTCGTTGATCTGCAAAGGCGAGTGACCGCCGAACAGGGTGATCGTACTCTGGTCGGGGCGGAACCCTTTCTCGACATGGAGCGGCTCCCACGGGCTCTCTTCTTCATTCTCGCCGACGCAGAAGGTGTACTGAGCGGGATGACCCATGGTGGCTTTGGTGATCTCGTGCGGCTTGGCGCCGCCGATGTTGATGATGGCGAGACGCAACGCACGCCCAATGGTCGCGTTCGCGCGAAAGCCGTGCCCGAGAGCGTTGTGTCCACAGTTGACGCCGATCTGCTGGCGGACCGGGCCGTTGATGATCGCCATGGGCGTAGCCGAAAATGTGGTGACATTGATACCGTGGATGCAGAACGGCTCCTCGCACATAGCCTCAATGCCAGCCAAGACCACGGGAAAGTAGGACGGATGGCAGCCAGCCATTACCGCGTTGATGGCGATCTTTTCCACCGTGGCGCGACCGTAGTTGGGGCCGATGGTACCGAGCAATTCCTGCGGGTCGCGGTCGGTGGCGGCCAGCATGCGCTTGACCCGGTCTTCCGTGGGCGGCACGACCGGCAACCCGTCAGTCACTCCCCGCGCATAAAGCACTTCAACCGGATCATCTTCCTGGATCTCAATACGCTGAGACGAGAGCGAGACGGCCTCTGGCATGGCATCCCTCCTTTACCGCTATTCTAGTGTGGCATTCTTGCAGCGAGGCTGTCAAGCTGAAAGTAATGAGAAGTGAGTGCTGAGGACCGAGTAAAAATCTCCTTGATCGTGCGCTCCGTCCTACCCTCAGTCCTCAGTCCTCGTTACTCAGTCCTTATTTAATGGCTTGCGGATTAACCGGCGAACCCACCGCACCGGTAATGGGCAGCGGCGGAGCGACAAACATGAACTCGTACACCCCATCTTTAGCACAATCGTCCGCCAGCTCTTCCAGATCGAAGATTTCCCCCACCAGCATGCCAGCGTGAACGATCAGCACGATATGCAGAGGTTGGAACACATCCGGAGTCTCGTTGGGAATCACCTCGGTGCCCCACGTATCCACGGCGTAGCCGGCAATCTGTTTCTCACACAGCCACGGTGCGCATGAGAGGCTGAGGCCAGGGGCTGAGCCGCCACTGTATTGACCCCAACTCTTTTCCGCGCGCACCTGGGCAATCTGGCCGGTGCGGATCAGCACGAGGTCCCCTTTCCCTACGCTGACTTGGCCCATAGCTGCGGCACCGTCGAGATCGGCTGGATAGATCGCTTCTCCTGGTTCGAGCCACGATTTCCCACGCAAGCGGGGAATATCAAGAAGCACACCTCTAGTGATAATCTTACTCTTGGCGTTCTCGATGCCGTTCTTCTTGGCGCCGCTGCTGGTAACCTCGCTGGCCGCATACCCGTTGTACATCTTGTTGTCGTACATGATGTGGGCGAGCGCGTCCCACTGGGTGGCGCACTGCAGCGGCATGGTCACCGCATCATCGGTGTAGCGGATGTGGGGCAGGTGGTCTTGCGCCCCAACCGCCACATCCGCCCCGTCCTGGAGCATGAAGTGAATAGGGTTAAAGCGACCAAACGACCCGGTCTGGGGCCCCTTGTCGTCAAAGGGGATGGCAAGAGAAAACGTCTTGCCCTGCTTGACCAGTTTGGCAGCCTCGACCACTTTCTCCGGAGTGATGTAGTTAAGGGTGCCGAGTTGGTCGTTCGGTCCCCACTTGCCCCAGTTCTTGTACTTCTGCGAAAACTCTTTGACGTGCACCAGCGAATATTTTTCTGCCATATACCTTTTCCCTCCGGCTTCTCTCTTTCCACATTCGCAAGCAGTTCGTCAACACACTTCGCTGTTCAGGCTCCAAGAACGAGACCTGGTGTGAGATGGTACCCTTTCAGGAATTCGGCGATCGGGAGCCGCTTCTTGCCCTCGAGTTGGACTTCGCTCAAGGTAAGATAACCGGCGCCGGTTGCGACCACCAGACTCACTGGAGTCACTTCTGCCACGGTTCCTGGAGGAGGCGCGGGATGAGGAATAGAGCGCTCACGCTGGGCGGCAAAGATCTTGAGGAGCTTACCATGCAAAGTCGTGTACGCCGACGGCCAGGGATTGAAGGCACGAATACGTCTTGCGAGCGTGTCGGCCTCTTGGCGCCAGTCGATGCGGCCATCTTCTTTCTTGAGCAACGGCGCGTAAGTCGCGGCGGCCTCGTCCTGCGGTTGCGCCACCAGTTGCCCACTTTTCACAAGCTGGAGCGTTTCGCGCAACGCCTCTGCACCGAGTACCGCGAGCTTGTCGTGCAGCGTGCCACCGGTATCGTCGTCCGCGATGGTAATCGTCTTTTGCAAAAGAATGTCTCCCGCGTCCATACGCTCGCTGATGTGCATGGTCGTCACGCCAGTCTCCCTCTCCCCGCAAGCAATCGCCCACTGGATCGGCGCAGCGCCGCGGTACTTGGGCAAGAGCGAAGCGTGCACGTTGATACAACCGTAAGGAGAGAGAGCGAGAATCGCTTGCGGGAGCATCTTTCCATATGCCACGACTGCGATCAGATCAGGCTGCCAGGCCTGCAACGAGGCGAGAACCCCAGGTTCGCGTAACCTGGCGGGTTGGAACACCGAGAGATGATGAGCCACGGCGAGAACTTTTACCGGTGGCGCATGCAGCACCATGCCACGGCCAGACGGCTGGTCAGGCTGAGTGACGACGCCAACGACCAGATCCTCCCCTTCGAGCAAAGTCTGCAACGACGGCACGGCGAACTCCGGCGTGCCCATGAAGACGAGGCGCAAAGGCCGGGGGTGGGGGGATGGGGAGCGGAGGTCGGACATGGGCTTTCAACGAAAAAGGTCGAAGGTCAGGGATCACGGAGAAATTGTTTCTTGCCCCTCCCCGATCCCTGGCTCCTAGCCCCTAAATTGCCGGTGGGCCTTTGTGAGGCTCGAGAGGCCGGCCTTCGCGCAGGAGCTTTTTCACTCGACGTGAGTATAACTCGCGCTTGAGACGGCTGATGCGGTCGATGAAGAGTTTCCCATCCAGATGGTCAACCTCATGCTGCAGAGCGACAGCGAGGAGGTCTTCGGCTTGCAGCGTGATCTCGTGCTCATCCGGGGTCCAAGCTTTTACCTCAACTTTTGCTGCACGCTTTACCTCGGCAGTGTAATCAATCACGCTGAGGCAACCTTCCTCCCAAATAACCTCGCCCTCGCGGGCGGTAATGACAGGGTTGATCAGTTTGAGCAGATGCTTGCCTGGTTCTTCGTGATTTACGTCGATGACAATGATGCGCTGCGGGACACCGACCTGCACTGCGGCCAAACCGACACCCGGCGCGTCGTACATGGTTAGCACCAGGTCATCGACCAGATGGACAAGATCGCCGGTAATGTTCTCGACCGCAGCCCCCGGTTGTTTGAGACGAGGGTCGGGAAAGTGGAGGATTTCTCTGATCATTGTCATGACCTATAACATGCTATACGGATCGACATCAACGACGACACGCACTCCCTGCACCTGGCGTTGAGCGAATAGCACTTCTTGCGCTTTTCTGACCAGGATGAGTAAAGCGCGACGGTCTTTGCCTTTAATCAGCACCTGCCAACGCTCGCGACCCTTTATCCGCTCGATTGGCGCAGGCGCAGGACCGAGGACCACTGACTGTCCGTCCCCCGCGGGTGTGTTGGTGAGAAGGTAGTGGGCGATACGTTCGGCGCACGCTTGGACTTTTTCTCCGTCTTTACCTTCAAAGTGGAGATTGACCATCCGCGTAAAAGGCGGGTAACCCAAGTGCTTGCGGTAGCGCAATTCATACGCCGCGAAGCGAGCGAAATCGTGCTGCGCGGCGCACCGGACGCTGTAATGTTCCGGGACATAAGTCTGAAAGATCACTCGTCCAGGCTCCGTCCCACGCCCAGCCCGGCCGGCAACCTGGGCGAGGAGTTGAAAGGTACGCTCCGCGGAACGGAAGTCCGGCAGGTTTAATGAGACGTCGGCCAGTAAAACGCCCACCAAGGTGACGCCAGGGACATCGTGCCCCTTCGCCGCCATCTGGGTGCCGATCAAGACGTCGATGTCGTGCGCGCGCCAAGCGCGGAGCATGCGCTCCAGAGCATTCCGTTGGCTCACGTTATCGCGGTCGAGCCGCGCTATCCGCACTTCCGGCAGAAAGCTGTGCAAGGCTTCTTCGACCTGCTCGGTGCCAAATCCATGCCCTGCCAACGCCGGCTCGTGACACTGTGGGCAACAGTCTGGGGCTTGACGGGTAAAGCCGCAGTAGTGGCAACAGAGAACTCCGCTGCGGAGATGGAATTTCAGCGTGACGCTACAATGCGCACAAGACAACACCTCACCGCATAAGCGACACTGGAGGTAGTTGGCATAGCCCCGGCGGTTAAGGAATAGCAAGCTCTGCTTACCGGCCTGATGGTTGTCGATCAAGGCCTGGCGCAAGACCGTCGAAAAAATTCTGTCCTGGCTTTTGGCTCTCGCCTCTTGGCGTAGATCAACGATTTCTACAGCCGGGAGTGGGCGCGAGGCAACACGCTCAGGAAGGGAGAGCAGCGTGTAACGCTGGGTACGGCTATGGCTATAACTTTCGAGCGACGGAGTGGCTGAACCTAAAATGACTGGACAAGAGGCAATTTTCCCCCGCACCACTGCGAGATCTCTGGCATTATAACGCACTCCGTCTTCTTGTTTGTAGGCTGAGTCGTGCTCTTCATCAACCACGATCAAGCCGAGGTGAGCAAGTGGCGCAAACACGGCTGAACGGACACCGATCACGACTGTAGCTTCACCGCGTGCCACCCGCCACCACTCTTCCCAACGTTGACTGGCCACCAACGCGCTGTGTAGTACCGCTACTTGTGTCCCGAAACGTTGTCGTGCCCGTTCGATCAGTTGGTGAGTGAGTCCGATTTCCGGCACGAGCATCAATACGCTCCTGCCACACTTGATCGTCTCCTGAGCTGCCTGCAAGTACACCTCGGTCTTGCCGCTCCCCGTGACCCCGTGCAAGAGAAACACTTGAAAGGTCGGGACACGCAAAGATGAGGCAATTTGTTTTCGAGCATCTTCCTGGGCGGTAGACAAGACAAAGGAAGGAGCCTCTTCCTCCCCAATTGATGTTCCTGGTGTTTTTGCAGCTACGGGCAGAGTCCTTCGACGCGGCAGATGCTCATGTACCTCCACCGCGCCCAGAGCTTCGAGTTTCTGTAGCACCTTCCCCAATGGCAGTTTCAGAGCATGCCGTTGTAGGGTTTTTGTCGTCACTCGCCTTTTCTCTTCTATCGAAGCCAGAATTTCCTGTTCAGCAGGACTAAGACAGCTAGCCAGACGTACACTCCAACTCGCTTGAACCTCTTTCCCCGTTTTCTGTTTGCTACTCCCCGGCCCTTTTTTGAGCTTGACCACCTGCGTGCTCTCGCTTTTGAGACCACCGGGCAAAATTGTCCTCAACATTTCTCCTGGAGAAAGCAGATAATAATTGGCGCTCCAGTTCCATAAATCCATCAGGTCCTTAGGGAAAATAGGACCTTCATCCATAATATCGAGAATATCCTTTACTTTTGTGGAATCCGGCAGGTCGCAAGAAGATCTGGTTTGCGTGACAATTCCTGTTGTTTTTCGCCGACCTACAGGAACGAGCACCCGCATCCCAGAACGGAGGCGAATACGGAACGACTCCGGAATGTGATAGGTTAGCCCTTCCATTGGCCCCGCTGAAATCGAGACTACTACCGTAGCAAAAAAAGGAGGGGGGAATTTTTCTTCATTTAACATTTGACAAATTGGTTTTGTTATTACATAATAAGTGCCTGTAATACTTAATTGTATTCTCTATGGCGTATTCAACAAAATCTAGCGGAGAATTTCTGAAGAAGGCTTTTTCTCCTTTCTCTTCTTTTTTCCCTCGTTGGGGAGACAAAAGCTATCTCAGCCTCGATATCGGTTCAAGTTCGGTAAAGATGCTTGAAGTTCGTGGGGATGGCAAGGCTGTGCGTGTTCTCAACGCCGGTATTGTCCCTCTTCCGGCCAACGCCGTACAGAGCAACATGGTTCAGGACAGCGAGAGCGTGACACGCGCGATTCAGACACTCTTGGAGGAGTATCGGATCAAAACTACCGAAGTTATCACTGCTGTTCCTGGTCCTGCAGTTATTATTAAGCGAGCAAATTTCCCTAGCCAAGATCCTCAAGAATTACATGAGACAATTCTCTTCGAGGCGGGCAATTTCATTCCAGAGAGCTTGGAAAACGTGAACCTCGACTACCAAATATTCGACCGCGACTCAGATACTGAGAATGTTGACGTACTTCTCGTAGCGGTCAGAAAAGACGTAATAAAGAGCTTCCTGACTCCGATCAGCGATGCAGGTCTCTTCCCTGTCATTGCGGATGTCGATTATTTCGCTCTGGAAAACATGTTCGAGCTTAACCATACCTCCCCCCCTGAGGAAACCGTCGCCCTTATTAACATTGGGGCACGCTACTCCTCAATCAACATCTTGAAAGGAGGGCGTTCTGCTTTCACGGGGGATGTCCCGTTCGCTGGGCGACAATTTACTGAGATCTTGGCAAATGAGCTTGGGCTGTCAGATGAACAGGCAGAGGCAATCAAAATAACCGGAAGAACTGAAGGACGTCAGAAAGAAGAAGCGGAAAGGGCCATCGCCATCGCTTCAGGTCAACTTTTCGACGAGATACAACGAGCGTTCAGCTTTTTCTGGACGGACCCAGGCGACCACATTAGCAGCATTTACCTCAGCGGGGGGGCAGCACAGATTTCTGGATTGGCGCCGGCCATGAGTGAACGCTTACAGGTTCCGGTGGAAGTGGCAGACCCGTTCCGTCTGCTCACAATCAACCGCCAAGCTGACAGTGGGTTTATTCGGCAACATGCCTCAACCTTGGCTGTCTGTGTGGGGCTGGCGACTCGAAGACCAGGGGATAAATGATTCACATCAATCTCCTCCCCACCAACGAGGTTGAAGAGGCTTCCTCTCGGCGGAAAGAGGTTCTGCTAGCCGGAGGGCTGCTCACCCTCACCCTCGCAGCAGTCTTATCCGTATACTTTTTCCAGGGGACCCATCTCAACGCGGTCGCTGCCAAGCTCAACCGTACAGAAAAAGAGATGGCGGAAATTCGTAAGCAAAATCAAGATTTTGAAAAAATGGAGCAGCAAAAAAAAGAGGTCGAAGGCAAGATCCGAGTCGTGCGCCTCCTCACTTCCCCAGCACGCAGGGCCGCCTCTGTTCATATACTCGATGATTTGAGCGACAGCGCTCCACAAATGCTCTGGCTGACTGAATTTACCGAAACCAAGGGTGCGGCCAAGATCAATGGCAAGTCTGTAGACAACCAAACCATCGCAGCTTTTGCTCGAAAACTAGCGAACTCCCGTTATTTCAAAAAGGTAGAGATTCGTGAGACGGTCCAGGAAAAACCGCTATCGAATCCACGCAAGCCTTCAGCGGGAGGAAAAGGTTCCGCGCTCGATAATCTTCCTATCCCGGTGACGCGGTTTCTTGTTGAGGCATCGCTAGATTACCTTCCTGGCGTCGAAAAAGAAGAACCACAGGAAGATGCCAAGGCCAAGGGGGAGAAAGTTCAAAAAGAAGCGGAAAATAAAAGCAACAAAAAAGCTCCTGAAAAGGAAAAATGAGCATGCTTGAGCGTATTCTCAACTTGCCTCCCAGACAACGATTCCTCATTTATGGGGGGGGGGCCATGCTGATTGTTCTCCTTTATGCCTTCTTGTTTCATATTCCCCGTTCAGTAGAGATTGAAAAAAGCGAAGGGCGCATTCTTGCTCTTGAAAAGGAACGCGCCAAGCTGCAGACGCAGTTAAAAGACCGCGAAAAAACCCAGGCTGAAATCCGTGAGGTGGAAGGACGCTTTAACGAAGTTAAGGCGCAACTCCCAGAGCAGAAAGAAATTCCCGAACTGCTCAGGCAAGTGTCTAATCTTGGCCGTGATTCCGGCCTTGAGGTTTCCCTATTCCGCCAGAAACCAGAGATTTTGCACGATTTATACGCTGAGGTTCCTGTCGAGATGGCCGTACGTGGAGGGTACCATCAGATCGCTTTATTCTTCGACAAGGTTCGTCACCTCGACCGTATCGTAAACGTATCCGACATCAGCGTGAAAAATCCTCAGGTAATAGACGAGCAAATGCTTGTAGAAGCTTCGTTTTTTGCGACGACTTATCGTTTTCTGAGCGAAGAAGAGCGGGAACGGATAGCAAAGGAAAAAGAGGAAGCAGAGAAAAAGAAAAAAGGGAAGAAGTAGAGTGCCATGAATATGAAGCGGGTGCGGGTTGGATCTCTGACCATCGCTTGTATCTGGGGAACTCTCTCCTTTGCGGAAGTGGATCTCTTGCTTGTTCACGCCCAAGAGGAAAATGGAGAAGACACCTATCATTATGATCCGGCAGGTAAGCGGGATCCCTTTCTCTCTCCGTTTTACCATCAGTCCGAACAGGCAGCGCCCGAGGAAGCAAAGACTCCGCTCCAACGTTTTGATCTCGGACAACTCAAGCTAGTAGGCGTCATCCTAGAAGAGCAAGAGCCCAAAGCTCTGATCGAAGATAGCGGCGGTCTGGGGTACATCGTGACGAGAGGAACCCCGATCGGTTCCAAAGGTGGCATAATCAAAGCAATTGAATCCAAAAGGGTGGTGGTCGAAGAGTACGAGACGGACTTTTATGGCAAACGCCAAGTGCAAGAACGTGAACTACTACTCTTTGTAGCCGGCTCAGTCCCAGAGGGGGAAGCAAAGAAAGCCCGGTAAACGTCACGAGGCAGGGGGGAGAATGTGGGGATGAGGGGCGTACGGGAAGGAGAGAGAAGGGAAGCGGTTGTGGCCTTATTCGTTGTCCTCATTAGTGCTGGGGCCTGTGCCCATCGACCGCACCAACCGGGACCGGAAACCCCTGTTCCGGTAGAATCACCTACTACGGTGCAGGCACCTCCACCACAGCCTGTGTATACAGGACCGTTGCGGCTCTACGAGGTACGAGTCAGCGAGACAGCTGGGCAGCGAAGTATTCTGTTCCGTTTCTCCCGACCACCCGAAGGGATTGATTACTTTCCTTTGCGTGGTCCTAGCCGTCTGGTCATTGACATCAAAGGTCCGATCGAAGCGCTCGCCAAAGTACACAGCTACAAGGCCACTGACTCATTGGTATCTGGAGTGCGGGTTGGCAGTTATCAGGGCCGTATGCGACTGGTGGTGGATCTCGCGGCGGCAGAAGTTCCCCAGTTTTCGGTGGACAATTATGAGACCCTGGTGACGGCTTTCCTTGGCGAGAAGAACGACAGCAATAAGTACGCTGAACGCAACGCGCAGGTGCTGTTCATTGCCAATGAGGCGCATGGTCCTGCTGTCCAAGCCACCCCAGCAGTGGACAAAGTCTTGATTCCTCCGGTCGAACAGGCTTCACACGCTGTTACTACTACTCCCGATATGGAACACCGTGAAGTAGCCCACGCTAACGTCCCGGTCGAGAAAGTTACGCCTCCGGCCGGCGCCGTATCTCCTGAGAGCACGCATTCAGGCAAGGGACAAAATGTCGCCAAAGCTGGAGAGGTCGTCCCAGAAGAGTCTATTTCTTCAGTACCAGCCGAGGAAGAACCAGTAGAAATAGTGCAGGCGCCGAGCGAGTCACACCGAACAGCTCCCAAGACAGAAGGAAAATCTCCGCGGAAGGGCCTGCATGAAGAACCGCTCCCGTCTACTGTTCCTGCAGAGAGCGCGGCTTCAGCCGGAGAGTTCAGGGCTCCGTCTGATCAGGAGTACACGGGAAGAAAGATTTCGCTGGACTTCAAAAATGCCGACGTTCATGACGTCCTGCGTATCTTGGCTGATGTGAGCGGCCTCAATATTGTCGCCACTGATGATGTCAAGGCTCGGGTTACCTTGCGTCTGGTCGAGGTCCCTTGGGACCAAGCCTTAGACGTGGTGCTGCAGGCGAATGGTCTGGAAAAGACGCGAGTTGGCAATGTCGTCACAATTTCCACCACCAAGCGCCTTGAAACCGAGCGCAATGCCCGTCTCGCGGCGAAGAATGCGCAGCGAAAACTCGCGCAGCTCGAAACTAGCTATGTCAAGGTGAATTACGTCAAAGCCGTGGACGTGGCAGCTCTCATCACCAGAGAAATCGAACAGCGGGCGACCAGCACTGGGACTCCAACCGCAGCTCCCATACGTTCCGCGACTAGCAGCCCTTCCGGCTCTGGTCGGAGTGGCGCCCAGGTAGCCCTCATGTCTCCGCGTGGCACGATTGCTGCCGACCCGACCAGCAACGTTGTGATTATCCGTGATGTCCGGGAGAATATCGAGACTGTCCGTGAGTTAATCAAAAACATCGATATTCAGACTCCCCAGGTCGTTATCGAATCATATATCGTCACGGCGAACGAAAATATTATTCGTGATTTAGGGGTTCAGTGGGGGTATAGCTTCAGGGCCAGCCCGCAAACCGGTAACCCAACTGGCATGAATTTCCCGGGACAGATCGGAGTGGGGGGCGTTTCCCCTCTGCTCAATCAGGGATCTGGAGGGGTTCCTTTCATCGCTGATTTTCCTGCCTCCGTGACTGCTGGATCGGGCTCTGTACTTGATCTTCTGCTTGGCTCTATTGACGGATCACAAGCGCTCAACCTGCGGTTGACCGCCTTAGAAACCCAAGGGAAAGCCCGCGTGATCTCGCGCCCCCGCGTGGTCACTCTCAATAACAAAGCTGCGGATATCAAATCCCGCCGGGTCGTGCGTGTTCCGGTCATTTCCGGCAATACGGTAGTTGGTGGCGCAGGAACCTCCGGCTCGAGTAAGGCGTTTGAAGAATTCGACGTTGGCATCTCCCTCAAAGTCACTCCGCAGATCTCTTCGGACGGATTCGTACTCCTCGATATTGACGCCGAGAGTAGCGAACTCGCCGACGCAAGTGTGCGTCCGACTGGAGCAGGATCTTCTTTTCCGTTGATCCCCGACGAGTTGAGGCGCACTGCCAGTTCTAATGTCTTGATTCGAGCGGGAGAAACGTTCGTGTTAGGCGGGATTCTGCAGGACAACCTCAGACAGTTAGAAAGAGGCATTCCTTATCTCAGAGATACTCCGGGGTTGGGATGGCTCTTCAGAGGGAGGAATAACTCGGACACCAAAGACGAGCTTTTGGTTTTTATCACGCCAAAATTGGTGGCTGGCACTCCGACGACAGGACTCCCTACCGCCCAACAGTTGTGGGAGAGCCGGCCGAGAGAAGCCACTCCACCAGCAACAGTCCACTAATGAGAGACTAAAGGGAATTCAGGCCAGTGGCGGGA
>JBGPOI010000041.1:0-17773 GCA_041487975.1 Binatia bacterium
ATAAGAATTTCTTTCTGCTAATAGCCATGAAGGGGTGCAGTAGAATTGTAGTTAGCCGAGACGTGGACATAAATCAGGCAGCGCCCCGTGACGGCGGGCGTTAGCCATCATGAAGTGGTGCTTCGCCACCACCGATGAAAGTAGGGCCTGTCCAATGAATTCAAGGACTTAGCCGTCTATTTTCATAGCAGGCGTCACACAATAACTGGCACGATGGTTTTTCTACGGTACGCTCACGCGCTTGCAGTACATAATCGCTAACCCCAGGCGCGGGGCGCTGCCCTATGCATTAGGGTTTGTGTCAAAAAGGTGAATAATATGTCAGAAATCGATAAAGATAAGGTGATTGCCGTATTAAACCGAATACTCGAAGCGGAATTGGCCGGTGTGGTGCGATATACCCACTACTCCTTCCTCGTTTTCGGCTTCGGTCGCATTCCAATGGTTTCGTGGTTGCGCGAACAGGCCAACGAATCGCTGTCGCATGCGCAACAAGCTGGAGAATGGATTACCACTCTGGGTGCCTACCCGTCTTTGGCTATCGGACCGCTGTTGGTCTCGCATAAGCATGACATCGGGGTCATTTTGCGCGAATCATTGGAAGCTGAAGGCGCCGCATTGAACTTATACCGGGAATTGTTAGCGCTCGTGGAGGATCGCTCCGTCGCGCTGGAAGAGTTCGTTCGTCAGATGATTTATGCTGAAGAGGTGCACGCGGCGGAAGTAGACAAGATGCTGCGGAAACCCGGAGACCTGTCGGCATTTGCGCCGCGCTCGGTGTAACATGCCAACTTCACCCCACCTTAGCTGAGGGGTCGCTGGACAGATCGCGGTCAACCAAGGTATCGACGGCAGCAGTGAGAGGAGGCTATTGCTCAAGGAAGAGCTTACTTCCCTTCCTTTTTCTTTTCTTCGGGACATAAAAGGTAGACAACTGCAAAGATCACGGTGGCAGCCGTAACTTGAAGGAAAATTCGTACAAGATCAGGATTACTCAGTCTCAAATATCCACTTGTTGCTTGCTGCCAAATAAAAAAGTACCCAACGAACACAGACTGTGAGCCTTCTCCTGGACCAGCACCTGTAAAAGCTACGTGCGGTGCGTAGAGAAACATGCAGACCAGCACTACACCATAAAGCACCATGAGAGTCTTCTTTACAATCCTTATCATTGTCTTGTTCCTTATGACCACTAGCAGCCATCCCCACCGAGCAGGCTTGTAGGGTCAGGCAACAGCCCAGCAGCATGACTGCGATTCCCGTTTCTACTCTCACGATCTTTTCCCTCCTTCTTGTGAATACCGCCTTTCGGCTTTACCCCCTTTGCCTCCCCTTTGGCAAGGGAACCGCCTGCCTTCCAGCTAGAATTCCTCCTTTCGCCCACCAAACACGGGCTCAGCGACTCGGCCTGCTGATAGGGAAGGCGAAAGAAGAAGCAATGTTGAGTGAAGAGAAAATTCACCCGGGTGAATTTGATGGCTTGCGGGGTATGGGGGTAATAAGGATGCGAGAGTTTGTTATTCATCCGGCAGCAGAACTTTTTCCTTTATTATCTGGCCAGGAATTTGATGACCTCGTTGCGGATATTCAGAAGCATGATCAACGTGAACCAATCCGCTTATTTGAGGACAAGATTCTTGATGGTCGTAACCGTTACCGGGCATGTCAGCAGTTAGGGATAGAGCCGAAGTGCCTGGACTTACCCGCCGACCTGAACCCGTGGGATTATGTGTGGTCAGCGAATGCGGAACGCCGACATCTCGCCCCTGGCACGCGGGCGGTGGTCTTTGATATCCTTCCCGTTAAGCCACCAGATGTAGTCAATGGGTAACTCGCTTAGCGGAGTACCCTTATGTTTGCCGAAGGGCATGGTGTTCATCTTAATGCACCGTCCCCCCGAGAATGAGGCACGGGAAGAGAGATTCCCGCGCCCTACTCACCTGGCGCAGCACGTCGTCCAGAACTAAGGCCGGATAGCCGGTTTCCTTCGCTAACGACTCGCCCTCATACTTGTCTCTCACGATCCACACCGTCATGCCTAACACTGCCGACTTCACAAGCAGCGCGCTCCAGTCTGGAAAGGCGTCGAGTGCTGACTGTGGGAGATGCTGAGAGAGAAACATATGCTCAGTCTCTGGGGCTGGGGGAGCGTTGCGGTTCGCCTCGGCGAGTGACTCACGTTCAGGGGTGGATGAGGGCGTTAGGTGTCCCTGCTGCTTTGCCTTTTGTTCCTTAAATGCCTTTACGATGTCCATGTACTGTCCCATGAATTCTCCCTCGTTAGGACTTTTCACGCTTTCCACGCTTATCACGCTTATCACGCAGTCTACCTAGCTGTATTTGTAGGTCCTCTCCCTCGTGAGGCTTTTCACGCTTCTTTGACTTTTCATAAGTCTTTAAAAAAGAAGAAAAGAAGAAGAGGGATAAGGACTTACGTATTTCGTAAGGGGTTGCGTGATAAGCGTGATAAGCGTGATAAGGTCGTTTATAGAGCTTTCCACACGGTACGGGGTCGTCCACCAGTGCGCTCTACGGTAGGTGTGGCGCGTCCGCATTCCTGTAGAAGGGTCAGTGCCCGCGCTCGTTCGTCTGCTGACTTGTGGTGGTCGAACAACTCGTAGATGTCATTGTCCGTCATGCCATCTGGCGTGTTACGTAGTGCTTCCAGGATTCTGTCCGCCGTGGGGTCGCCTATGCGCTCGCCGAAGATAAGCCGCGCCGAACGTTCGGCGTATTCCCATACCGCTAAGGCAGCCTCCAGATGTTCGACTCTGACAACATCAGAGCAGTCGAGTAGCGCGTAGAGGACGCTGAGCCTCAATACTTGCGCCTCCGCCCTGGCCGTGACCGCGCCGAAGAGTCCAGGCTTGTCCATGCTGAGGTTATGATAGACAGTACGCCATAGCTCGCGCGCTCCCTCGTCTCTCTTCACTTCAGAGACGGGACGCGCGAAGTCCACGGCTCTCCGCAGTTTCTCCGCGAGAGGCCGTAGCTCCTCGTCCGGTACTGGCTCACCGTCCGGTAACTCTTTCGACCGTTTCACTAGAATCCACAGAAAACGATTCGCAAAGCCGTTCGCCTTGCTCGTGTCATCCAGCCGCGCAAGCAGTTCGTTCTTGGTGATGTGACCGATGATGGAAATGTGGGCATTGGTTGCTCTTATTGGACTGTTCTTTGTGAGTGGTGAGAGCTTCCCGCCGTCCCACGCCTGCCGAATCACGGCAGACAGTGTATTGCCGTCACGGTCCATGACGGTAAGCGCAGAGGCGAACTCCTCTTCGACGATAAGGAGACGTTTATCGCTTTCGCCTGAGTCTACTTTCACTTCCTGGTAGTCTACGACGCGCCCCTTTTCCTTGATCGGTTCTTCTTTGTAGAGAGGGTCCCTGACGTTGTAGATGAGTCCCTCACCACTGCTGAGCCCGGACTTGATACGGTTCTCTGTCCAGTCTGGGTCAATGAGGGAGAGGAGGTAGCGTGGAGTGCTCCATCCTGTTCCCTTGCGACCTTTGCTGCTGTTTCCGACCTGAGCAACAAACAGGCGCGCAGGGTGTTGCGCGTGCTGTACCCTGGCGTGCGCGCTGGCATTGATGCAGTTCCCGAACGCCGTGAGTACGTTCAGCAAGACTGCTACCGGGTCCGCCTCGGTGTACGGGTCGATAGTACGCACGATGTCGCCAGCGAGGCCGTAGTAGGCCGCTTCTGGCATAAGTGGCCAGGGGTCAGGCGCTTTTGTTTGACGGTCTCCATGTTCACGATCATCCTCCCCTAATTCCTCTTCCGCACTCTCCGTTCTCTTGTCCTGGCCGTATCCGTTCGTCCCACCTCCGGTGAGGTCTCGGCTTACCTCCGCTAGCGCCCGCTGATACACCGCCGAGTTTTCTAACTCATGCTGCACTTCTGATTGCATCTTCCATCTCCTGCTTCCACCACCTGACGCAATCAAGTGCGTTCTTGTCATAGGTCAGAAGGTCGAGATATTTCTCCAATTCCGCAATCCGTTCTTGGATCGCGTACAGTTTACCTATCCAGTCCATCGCCTCATCCCTGTCGAGATAGAGGTCGGGGCGTCGCTGTATCTGCTCGACGGCAATCTCCGCGACTTCTTGCTCTGAGAGTAGCTCGCGGTTCTCGTCGGTAAGTGTCGTGAGCGTGCGCTGCGCCCACTGCTTGTAGCTGTCACGAGTCGCAGCCAGCGCGGCACTTCTGGCTTTCTGCTGAGCGATTGCACGCCGTGGGAGGAGGTCGGTCGAGAGTCCCAGGCTGCGCTTGGCTTCCATAAAGGATAAGCCATCGCGGTCGCGGAGTAGCTGAATAGCGTCGCCTTTCCAGTTGCACTGCCGACACCAGTATCTCCCCGTCTCGCCTTGTTCGGGCCAGACGGTGAAACGATCGGTGCCGCCACAAAATGGACAGGGACCGTGGTACTCGGGACCACGGCGAGACGTGCCGGTATGTTTTAAGTCGAGAACGAGGTCGAGGATATTGCTTTGCGTGCTGTGGTACGCTATTTTTTTGGCGAGATAGTTTTTTTGTTCCCCAAAGACGCTTGGTGTTGACGCACTGAGCGTCTTTGCTTTTGAGGGTCCTCCAGTTAGTTCGCACTGCATCCTGCCGCCTCCTTTGCATCGTTGTGCTTCCGTGCATCGCGTTCACGCAACCATGCGAGGACCGTTTCGAGTCTATACCGACATAGCCGGCCTATTGGCTCATAGGGTATCCCCTGCCTCGTCCACGCCCGGACAGCCGCAAGACTCACCTTCAAAGCGCTAGCCAGTTCCTTTGCTGTCAACAATTCCATGCGTTACCTCCATCCTGTTAGCCTATTATGATTTTAACAGTCTTGACAACTAAAAGCAACTAGGATAAATTAGCGGGCGATACCTCCGACGACAGAAGGCGAAGGCAAAAGCTATGGACAACGATCAGCAGGCTATCGCGGAGTTTTGGGCACGGCTGGCTTCGATACATTCCCTGGAGGAACTGAGAGAAGGAGAACGGCTACTGCTGGTGGAGGATTTCAAGAATAAGGTGCTGCTGTGGTTGGAGGCGAGTCTACGGGAAGATCATCACAATTATCCATTCGACCTCACCTTCGGCCTCGATGCCCCTTTGTCTCGCGCACTCACTCTTCTGCACGAAGACGCGCGGAAGATCATTGGTGATTTGCTGGATGGGAAACCCGTGGAGGCTCCGTCCAAAGCTATGCCGCGACTGACATGGGCACTCAAGGACGGCATTCTTCAGGAGCAAGCCGTTGATTCCCCCTACACCATATCGCGCTTGCCCGTCCCAGAAATAACCAGTCATTATCTTGTCGAACTGGTGCAAACCGTGCGGCTTCGACCGTTCCCGTTCCGCCGTTGCCCAGTATGCCAGTCAGTTTTTGTACGCGCGGGGAAGAAAATGTACTGTTCGGCGATCTGCACGATTCGGGCGGCTGAAGACGCGCGAAAAGATAGCAAGCGAGAGTACATGCGTGAGTACATGGCGAAAAAAAGGAAACAAACCAAAGCCCGTCAAGGAAGGAAGGAGGACTGAACATGCCCAAATATCGCAGAGGCGCAGGCAGCGTCTACAAACGGGGCAAGACGTGGTGGATTGCCTACTACGGAACAGACGGCACGCAAATCTGTGAATCCGCTAAGACTCCAGACAAGGCAGAGGCCAGGAGAGTCTTGCAAGCCCGGCTCGGGCAATTAGCCGAAGGCCGCTACATCGGGCCGGCTGCGGAGCGTGTCACGTTCGACGATCTGGCTGAGATAGTGCTGACGGATTACCGCGTCAATGGGAAAAAATCGCTCGGGCATGTGGAATGGCGCATACGGCGGTATCTCCGCCCCTTCTTCGGCCACAAGAAAGCCCATGAGATCACCACGGCGGACGTGAAAGCGTATATCGCCCACCGGAAAGAGGAGGAAGCCGCCAACGCGGAAGTGAATCGGGAACTGGCGGCACTCAAACGCGCGTTCAACCTGGTCATACAAGCAGAGAAGATGACGCGCAAGCCATATTTCCCGCGTCTAGAGGAAGACAACGTGCGCCAGGGCTTCTTTGAGCCGCAGGAGTATGAGGCGGTCCTTGCCAGGCTGCCTGAGTACCTGTGTCCCCCCATACAGTGGATGTACTACACGGGCTGGCGAGTCTATAGCGAAGTGCTTCCCCTCACCTGGGACCAGATAGACCTTGACGCGGGAACGGTGCGGCTGTATCGAGGAACCACGAAGAATAAGGAAGGTCGTGTGATTGCCTTGCCGCAAGTCCTGAAGGACATTATCGAACAGCAATGGCAGGACCATATCGCTCATTACCCGGAGTGTCCCACTGTCTTCCATCGCAACGGGAAGCCGATCAAGAACGTGCGCGGCTCCTGGAAACGGGCATGTAAAGAAGCCAACCTCTCGGGGAAGATTCTGCACGACTTTCGGAGAACGGCAGTCCGCAATCTCGTCCGTGCCGGGGTGCCAGAGCGAGTGGCCATGACGATCACCGGGCATAAAACCCGCCATGTGTTTGAACGCTACAACATCGTCAGTGCGGGAGACCTGGAAGAGGCTGCTAGACGGATAGACGAGCGGATAGCGTCGCGAACAACTACAAAAACAACTACAATCACCCTATCGTCCGAGCCACAATCTACCCTAACCCATTGATTTTCTTAGTACGCCGGAGTGGCGGAATTGGCAGACGCATGGGACTTAAAATCCCATGGGAGTTTCTCCCGTACGGGTTCGATTCCCGTCTCCGGCATGAGAAGATACACCGATAGTGATTAACGCTCCGTCCAGTAGCAGAGTGAACTATGGAACAACAACCGTCCCCGCAGCAAAAACCCGCACGACTCCTGACAGCGCAAAACGGTTTCGTTTTGCACATCACCCCGCGGACCCAGCTCAAAGAAGTGAAGATGGCCAAGTCCACCGGCTCCCATTTGATCTATGGCATCTCCTATGGGTACCCCGTGCCGGTGCCGGTGACGCTGAGCAACTGATACCAAGGCGCATTAGCCGCAGTATGGCACGGATTTGTAGGGGCTTGATTTATCAAGTCCTTTTGCGGGTCCGATGAATCGGACCCCTACATCATGGAACACAATCCGTATGAGTCCCCTAGCCTTTATCCCAGCCCCAGTTTCCCCGGATTCATGATCCCGTCGGGGTCAAGGCTCGCTTTCAGGGAACGGAGTACAGCCATGCCGCTGCCCAACTCGCGCTGCATCAGGTGTCCGAGTCGGACTCCGACTCCGTGGACGTACTCGATCGATCCGCCCACATCCTGGACTAGCCGATAAATCTCTTCGCCGGTCTGGCGCATGATCTGCGCGGCGTCGTTGTCTCGCGTTTGCCGGCAGTAGAGGACTAACGCATAGCACTCGGGCCAGATCCACACGCCCTCTTCACACAGAGCAACGCCGTGTGCCTGTACGCAGGGCAATGCCCGCGCGCGAAAGTCCAAGAGACGAGCTGCCGGAATGGTCATGTGGAGGAAATCGAACTGCGACTTGCCCGCAGGCGTCTCTAACCATTGCCCCTCGCGCAATTCAGGATTTTGCGCCCAGCGATCGGCAATTGCGTGACGATTCTCCCAGTACTCTTCCAACTCAGCAAGCTCCAGATCGGTCGCAGCAAAAGCATGGGCGATGCGGCTGGCTTCGGCGCACTGCGCTGCGGCTTCTTGCGTGAGACCGTCAAACACCAAGCGGAGGAGCGGTGGCTGTGGCGGAGGAAAATTCCGTCGCTCTTGAAGATCTATAGGCCAATCGTCGGCTGCAAGATCTAGAGAAGTCGGTTGCACGCCGTGGCGCTGCATCTCCAGTAGTGCGCGAAAACCGACAGGGAAATCAGGAAATGTGAATCCGATCAGAGTACGTCGCTGCGGCTGCGGAAAGACTTGTAGCGTGGCTTCAGTGACGATGCCCAGCGTACCTTCGGCGCCGATAAAGAGTTGCGTCAGATCCGGACCGGTCGAACGTTTGCGCAGTGGCGGCGTACGCACGACCGCGCCCGTGCCTAACACAACTTCCAGACCGAGCACCTGCTCGCCCATCGAACCGTAGCGTCCACCCAGGTAGCCCAGGCCATTAGTGCCGATCGCTCCGCCCACTGTGGCGATGGAAATCGACCAGGGGTCATGGCCTAGGAGCAATCCGTGCTCGGCCAGCTTTTCTCCCAGTGGACGCAGACGCATGCCGCTTTGCACACGGACAGTCAGTGCTTGCGTATCGATCTCCAGGATCTGATCCATGCGCTTCATGTCCACGACAATCCCTGGTCTCACAGACAGTGCGCCGCCCATGAGCCCGCTGCCACCGCCGTAGGGAACGAGCGGGACATGCTGCTGTCGAGCCAGGGCGACAAGGCGAACGATCTCTGCGGTTGATCCTGGCCGCACGACCGCAACTGGTTGTTGCTCCAGGATGGTCATGCCGGCGAAACCTCGATGCGGCCGCAAGGCATCACGCGCGAACGCAGTGCAAGCTTCGGGTTCGGTGAGAACATGCCCCGATCCGCATATATCCTGCAGGGCAGGAATTACCGTCTTCATAAAGAAACTGTAGGCAGAAGACGCTTGTCTCTGCAAGCCGTAAAATAAGAAAAGCTCGGGGAAGCGGTGACATCCAATTACAAGCCTTGTATAGGCCATGCTACGTTTCCTCCCCGCTTGTCGTTAATTCATGTAGGGTGTTAAATACCCTCTATGCCAAGGACCGAATTGATAGTCCACCGACGAGTGGTGGAGCCCGATGGGTCCTTGGTGGAGATCAAAATCTGGCGCGTTCCCAGAACTCCAAGGCAACCACAGGGGTTCAAGTACAGCCTTGTTTATATCGCCGGTGAGGAACGAATCTTGGGATACGACAATGCTCACGGTCGGGATCATCGACATGTACGAGGCAAAGGTCATCCCTATCGTTTCGTCTCCCCGGCTGAACTTATAGCAGACTTCTTGCACGATCTCAGAGAAATACGCGAGGGAAGACTGTGAAAGTCCATAGTATCAAAATAGCGATCAAAGATTTGCGCACCTCTCTCGATGAAGCACGAGAAGTCATGGATCGCATAGCCGCGGGAAAGGCTGTCCAGAAAATCCATGACGTTACCTTCACGAATTACGAAGCGATGCGGAAAATCCTCACTCCTCGCCGTCTTGAATTGCTTCACGCCATTAAGGAGAAGAAGCCCCAGTCTGTATACGAGTTGGCTCACGCGCTCGGGCGAGACCTCAAGAATATCAATGACGATCTAACCACGCTCGTCAACATCGGGTTAGTAGAGTTACGCAAAACGAGCAAAGGGCGAAAAAAAGTGATCCCTTCGGTCACTGTAGATAAGATTCAGGTCGAGATCGCTATTTGATGAGGATGGGGCTCGGAAGCCTTACGATGGCCTATGCCACCGACGCGCCGCAGCGGGCGATCACAGCGTTTTGGGCGCGGCGGGGGAAGCGCTGAAAGAAGAGTCAGCCCATTAAAAACTTACGAGCGAAAGTTTTTCAGCCAGCGGTCGCTTTCTTTTTTGTGAAGGATAGCGAGCAGAACCACTCGATCAGCGGCGATTCGATAGTAAGCGCGGTAATCTCCGATACGCAGGCGATAAAGCGGTAGGACAAATCCGGTGAGTCTTTTCAGTCTGGTCTTTCTTTCCTGGAACGGGTGTGTTGTGAGCCATCTGCGGACTTCTCGGAGGACCATGCGCTGAACCTCGCGCGGCAGTTGCTCTAGGTCTCGTTCTGCTCCTGCGCCCAGTTCTATGCGGAAGGTTTGTTGCTCAGCCACTCAGCCTCCCAGTTCTTTGAGGACCTCTTCGAGAGAGCGGCCACCCTTTTGGAGATATTGCTTCCACCGTGTCTCAATCTTGCGGCGAAACTTGGGGTCATGCTCTAAGAGATAGTCTTCGAGTTCGTCCTCGCCGAGGTGGTGCAGGACGGCGTTCGGCCTGCCATTTTTGGTGATGACGATGTCTTCGGTCTCGGCAGTTTTGAGAAACTGTGAGAGCTTGTCCTTGACCTCTTTGACGCTGGCAATTTTCATCTCGCCTCCGGGATTCAGTGGCTATAATTATAGCTACAATGGGCTAGTGGGCAAGGATGTGAAGCAATTGCGAGGACATCATCCTCACTCGACATCGCCTTGGTTCTCTCCGGTCGCTCGCACAATCAAGGCCAATATTCTTGGGCGAGTACAGATTCTCTTGGTTAAGAGTTTTCCACCTCTACTGCATCGTCCCAACCGGAAACAAAAACCCGGTCTGCTCGTCGAGAGCACGAGCGCGGGGCTTGCCGGTAGGTCGGTCAGTTGGCGGCAGGGCGCGGGCGAGGTAGGCAGACGCGGTTTTGCGCGGGATGCGGTAGGTGCGACCGATGCGTAGGGCTGACAACTCGCCGCGATGAATGAGGTCGCGGACCAGACGTGGAGAGATGACGAAAAGTTGGGCCACTTCAGCAACGGTGTAAACTTGTGGACGGATCTTAGCGGCGCTCATAGTGTTTGCTTGTCAGGCATCCATTGGATTGCTCACCCTGCGACAAGCTCAGGATGAGCGGGTTGTTGCAGCGGCTCTGTGCTACCGCCTTGGCAGAGGGTAATCACATAAGGTGACCCCTGCACCGCGAAACACCACAACAACGGGGCGTCGCGCGACGCCCCGCCCGGCTGCATCCGGCCTCGTCCCCCAGGAAGGCTCCTCCTCACCGCTCCTGCCCAGCTCCTAACCTCCCTCCCCCCAGAAAGTTGACTCCGTTGTTTCTCTTACCGCGATCATGAACAGCCGCTCGTGGCCCCACAGTTCAGACACTTGTAACACGAGCCGTTGCGGATCATGATCGACCCACAGTCCGCGCAACTCGGCGCGTCATCCTGCGACTGCCAAGTAGTCACCGGCCGGTCCAAGGCAAGTCTAGGACTGGTCCAAGGCAAGTCCAGGACTGGTCTGGGATTCATCTGAGACTTGTCTTCGACTGGTCTTTGTTCGTTGCTTTCCACCAACCCGGTTTCTTGCTTTTGCTCGGTGGACAGGAAACGCGTCCCGAGGAAGCGGAAGATGTAGTCGGTGAGCGACTTGGCATAGGGAATGTCCGGGTTCTTAGTAAAGCCCGACGGCTCAAAGCGCACGTGGCTAAACTTGCTCACCAGGGCTTCGAGCGGCACGCCATACTGCAATGACAACGAGGTGAGAGTGGCGATGGTGTCCATCAGCCCGGAGATGGTGCTGCCTTCTTTGGCCATCTTGATAAAAATCTCACCAGGTGTGCCATCTTCGTAGAAGCCGACGTGGATGTAGCCTTCATGCCCGGCGATATCGAACTTGTGGCAAATCGCCGTCCGCTCCATCGGCAACCGCCGGCGGACCGGGGTTGGTTCGGCCACGACCACTGGCTGGGACTCAGTCTTCCCTTCGACTCGGCTTAGGGCAGGCTTCTCGCCGGTCGCAAGTGGCTGGGCTTTCTTGCAGCCGTCGCGATAGATCGCCACCGCCTTGAGCTCCAAGCGCCAGGCTTCCATGTAGGCTTCGGCAATATCCTCGACCGTAGCATCGCTCGGCATGTTGATGGTCTTGGAGATCGCGCCCGAAATGAACGGCTGCACCGCGCTCATCATGCGGAGATGGCCGAGGTAGTGGATCGAACGGCGGCCACGCGTCGGCTTGAAAGCGCAGTCGAACACCGGCAGGTGCTCGTCGCGCAGCAGCGGCGCGCCTTCGATGGTCTCGTGCTCGTCGATGTACTCGACGATGGCTTGCACCTCTTTGCTATCGTAGCCCAAACGTTTGAGCGCTCGCGGAACCGTGTTATTGACGATCTTCAGCAGCCCACCGCCGACCAGCCGCTTGTATTTGACGAGAGCGATGTCCGGCTCCACGCCGGTGGTGTCGCAGTCCATCATGAAGCCGATCGTGCCGGTCGGCGCCAGCACCGTCGCCTGCGAATTGCGATAACCGACCTTGCGTCCAAAGGTCAGGGCCTCGTCCCAGGCCTTGCGCGCCTCGGACAGCATGTCGAGCGGCACGAGCGAGGGGTCGAGTTTGTGGGTGTAGGAGCGGTGCTTGTCGATAACCCCAAGCATGGGTTCGTGGTTCACGGCATAGCCGGAGAATGGCCCCATTTGCTCAGCCAGACGGGCGGATTGGAGATAGGCTTCGCCTGTCATCAGGGCAGTGATCGCGCCGGCATATTGACGTCCGGCTTCTGAATCGTACGGCAACCCCAGCGACATCAGCAGCGCGCCCAGGTTGGCGTAGCCCAGCCCGAGTTCGCGGAAAGCTTGAGCGTTAGCGGTGATCTCCGCCGTCGGGTAACTGGAGTTATCGACGAGGATGTCTTGCGCGGTGATGCTGATGTCTACCGCATGCTTGAAGGCGACGCTGTCAAACCCGCTATCGTCCTTGATGAACTTCATCAGGTTCAACGAGGCGAGGTTGCAGGCGCTGTCGTCCAGGTGCATATACTCCGAGCACGGATTCGAGGCATTGATCCGCGCGGTGTTCGGGCAGGTGTGCCAGGTGTTGATCGTGGTGTCGAACTGCATGCCGGGGTCGCCGCAGCGCCAGGTGGCTTCGGCGATCTTCCGCAGGACAGCGCGGGCCTGAAACGTCTCGCAGACCTCTCCAGTAGTGACGAAACGGGTGGACCAGGGACGGTTCTCCACGATTGCTTGCATGAAGTCGTCAGTGACTCGCACCGAGTTGTTGGCGTTTTGAAAGAAGATCGAGCTGTAAGCCGCGCCGTCGATCGAGGCATCGTAGCCCGCTTCAATGAGCGTCCAGGCCTTGCGCTCTTCTTCCGCTTTGCACTGGATAAATTCGATGACGTCGGGGTGATCGACGTTGAGCACGACCATCTTAGCCGCGCGGCGGGTCTTGCCGCCGGACTTGATGACCCCGGCCGAGGCGTCGGCGGCGCGCATGAACGACACCGGCCCCGAAGCGGTGCCGCCGCCGGCCAGCCGTTCTTTGGACGAGCGGAGCTTGGACAGGTTCGCTCCGGAGCCCGAGCCGCCTTTGAAAATGATGCCTTCTTTGCGGTACCAGTCGAGGATCGATTCCATCCGGTCTTCGACTGACAAAATGAAACAGGCGGAGCACTGCGGGTGAGGTTCAACTCCGACATTAAACCAGACTGGGCTATTGAAGGCGAGCTTCTGCTCGACCAAGAGATGCGTCAGTTCCTCGGCGAAGACCCTGGCGTCTTCCTCGCCGGCGAAATAGCCGTCCTTCCGACCCCAAGCGGTGATGGTGTCCACGACGCGGCTAATCAGTTGCCGGACGCTGTATTCACGCTGTGGCGTGCCGAGCGGGCCACGAAAATATTTTGACACGACCACGTTGGTGGCGAGCTGCGACCACGACTTTGGCATCTCGACATCGTGCTGCTCGAACACCACCTCGCCCTTTTCGCCGGAGATCACGGCGCTGCGCTTCTCCCACTCGATCTCCGCGAATGGCTGTACTCCTGGTCGGGTGAAGTAGCGTCTGACCTTGACGCCTTTGCGCTTGTTGGCTACGGATTCTTCCTCTATCCTCGCCGTGTGGCTATTCTCCATCCCCGCTTTCCTCCGTAGTTTCTCCGCCATAACCTCCTCCTCCTCTACCCAAAAGTGTATGAATAAAAATGCTCATTACACACAAGATATGGTGCTGTCAAGTCTCAAAGAACGCTAGCGCTTGTGGCCGAAAATACTCTTCTTTTTTCTCCGGGCTTCTTCTACAATGCCCCAGACATGGCAAAACGTACAGACCGCTCCTCGTGGCAATCCGCGGCTGAGATCCTCGGTGCGTTGCTCCCCCATTTGCCTATCGCGGGCCGGATGCAGGAGTACCGCGTGTGGGAGGTGTGGGATGAGGCAGTCGGGGAAGCGATCGCTCGCAAGGCGCGACCGACCAGAATCCAGCATGGTAGACTGTTTGTGACAGTCTCCAACTCAGTGTGGATGCAGGAGTTGCAATTCTCCAAGGCGCGCATGAAAGAGGCGGTCAACCGCAAGCTGGGCGAGCCCGTAGTCAAAGACATCTTCTTCGTCGTCGGCCGGGTGCGCGACACCGTGTCTCAGCCCACCTCACCCCCACGTCGCCCTTTGCCACCATTCAACGAATTACAAGTGCCGGCTCTCGGCCGCGCGGATTTGGAGTCTGCTTTCGCGGCGCTGCTGGCCGCGCGGCGTCGCCGCCTGAAGGAAGAACCGCGTGGCTGAGCCGGCTGGCAAAAGTCCGGCCGCGCGGTTCAGCCGTCTGTTTCGCAAAGCCGGCGCGTTTCTCGCCAAGAGCCAATGGCAAGAAGCCCTGGCCGTGTTCCGTGAGGGCGAGACGTTGGCGCAGACGCTGGGAGACGAAGAAAAGCTGGCGCTCTTTCGCGAGGAAATCGCGCGGTGTCGCGAACGGCTGAGCGAGTAGCGGCACTCAGGCGATGACCGAGTCCGCGTCTTCCGATTTCCGCACGCTCCTCAAGGTGATCACCGGCCAAGGCGGGATCTTTCTGGTTCTCGGCCGCACCGACGTTGGCAAGAGCACGTTGATCCAAAGCCTGGTGCGACTGGTTACCGCCCGCAAGGAGGCGGTGGCCGTGCTCGATGCAGACTTAGGGCAGTCCACCTATGGCCTGCCGACCACCCTGACCCTGGTTCGTTTCTCTCCTGAGGTTGAACCGCCGGTGCCAGAACTGGTTGCCCGCGTCTTTGTTGGCGCGACTTCCCCGACCGGCCACCTATTGCAAACTCTTGTTGCCTGTCGGCGCCTGCTCGACCGAGCCCAACACCTTGGTGTCCGGGCCATCTTGATCGACACCACTGGCCTGGTCGAAGGATCGCTAGGGGTTGAATTCAAGCTCCAGAAGATTGATCTTTTGTGTCCGACACACCTGCTGGCCCTCGCCCGGAGAGATGAGCTAGCTCCTATTCTACAGGCTTGTGAGCGCCGGGCGGGCGTGCAGATTCATCATCTCCCGGTCTCCACGGCAGCGCGCGTACGTTCGACAGAAGAGCGCCGGGCCAACCGGCAGGAAAGGTATCGCGACTATTTTACTGACCTTGTTCGTCGCCGCTTCAGGCTTGACGAAATAGGAGTGTGGGGACGGCTACCGCAACGTTCTGTCGGTGATCTCACTGGTCTGCTCGTCGGCCTGAATGACGGAGCAGGGTTCTGTCTGGGAGTGGGATTGTTGCAAAGAATCACTCCAAGTGCAGTGGAGGTGGTGACTCCTCTGACTGTCGTGAAAGACGTAAAGCTACTGCGTTTCGGCTCGGTTGCGCTCGATGCACGGGGTCATGAACGGTTTTTCTCTCCGCGGGAGGGTTCGCTGCAAGCAATCGTTCGTGCTGAGCCTGTCGAAGCACGAACGGAAACTCCTCGATAGTCTCCCAAAACGAGAACGTTCATTTGGCTTCGAACCGCGCGGCAATGCCCCTCTGGATTTCCCTTTTCTCCTCTTCAAGGCTCAGTGGAGGGTCGATCCCCACAAATTTGAATAGCCGAGGATCAATATGAATCGAGACACACGAAATTGGCACCCCTAGCGTGTAGCGTGCGCTGTGCGCACGTCTGCCCTGCCCTTCGCTATTTTTCGTGCGCATGGCGCACGCTACTCCATACGCAAACCCCTACGAAGTCCTCAGTACTAATGGGAGTTGACTGAAGCCGAAGACAATAGGACTCGCCGTCTGTCGCACGGCAGGCGCCTCCCCACGTTTGATGACTGGGAAGCGATCAAGGAATGCGTTCAGCGTGATTCTGGCTTCGGCTCGCGCCAGCGGCGCGCCGAGACAATAGTGGATGCCCATACCAAAGGCGACATGATTGCGCAGGTCGCGATCCAGCCGGAATTCATCGGGGTTGGGGAATGCGTTCGGATCGCGGTTGGCCGCCCCGTAGAAGATGGTGATCCGGTCACCCTTGGCGATCTTGACCCCCGAGACTTCGACATCACGGGCCGCCGTACGGAACAAGCGCTGGACTGGGCTCTCGTAGCGCAGGGTTTCTTCAATCACGGTTTCGACCAAGCTGCGATCCGCGCGCAACTGTTGCCACAAGTCGGGCCGATCGACCAAGAGGTTGAGCAAGTTGCCGATCAGATTCGTAGTAGTCTCGTTTCCGGCAATAAGTAACAAGATACAAAAACCCAGAATCTCCCAGTCTTGTAGCGATTCACCTTCCATTTCGGCCTCTACCAAGGCGGTGATGAGATCTTCCGCGCCGTGGGACCGTCGCGCGGCGGCCATCTGGCCGAAGTAGGTGACCATATCTTGGATGTTCTGCATCCGTTCTCCTCCCTGCACGGAGACCGTCGAGAGGAAGGCATCGGACCAACGTTTGAAGGTCGCGTAATCCTCACCCGGAATACCAAGCAGACGGGCAATGACTTTCACCGGCAGCGGAATGGTATAGGACTCGACCACATCGGTTGTTCCCGAACCGATCTCATCAAGTAACGCAGTGGCGACACTGGCGATCCACGGTTCGAGCGCCTCAACCCGCTTTAAGGTGAACGCTTTATTCACCAGCCGGCGGAACCGGGTGTGACGAGGTGGGTCGTCCTGGATGAGCACGATCCGCGGGCCGAATTGGCCGGCCAGGGGGTTTTCCGAGGAGAAGGTCTCGTGGTCCCGCAGGGCGTTATACACGTCGTGGTATTTCAGGAGCCCCCACGCCCAAACCGGTGCAGCTAGGCCGGATGATCCACTAGCCGGTATACTCACATAATGCACGGGGGATTGATCACGCAGGGAGCGGTAGACGGGGTACGGGTCGGCAAAGTTCGCCCGCTCCACGAGTTGATCTGGGGTGAAAGTTAGAGTTGTTGTCATAGGGTTGTTCCTTGGTAGTAGGGGTCCGATTCATCGGACCCGCCAAAGGGCTTGATAAATCAAGCCCCTACACCTTTGCCTCACAATCACAAGCCGATAGTCAATTTCGCAGCTGTTCATGAAACTGAACCACTATCACTAATTTTGCTGACTTGTCATCTTCATCGTCGTGACCTGTTCATCGCCGAATCCACATCACAGCCTCAGAGTTCCGGCTGCCTTGGCTTTGATACGCACCGCGTTCCCCGGCAAATAGGCGAGCGGAATTTCTTCCAGGTCGAAGATCTCAACGCTCGCAGGATCGGCCCCGGCCGCGCAAGCTCGTTCGCGGGCCAGACGCGCGGCTTCGTCTAACGCTTGAGTACGACTCATGGTGTCCAAGGCAAAGACACGATCGATCGTGCCGCTGACTTGCGCGATGGCGACACCGATAGCGTTGGCGACTGCGTAATGCGCAGGGCGAATGATTTCCGACACCCCACGCAACCGCTCGGGAAACAATATGCTTCCGCCACCGACCGCCACCACAGGTACGGGATCGGCTGAGAGTTTCATGCGATCGATGCTATCCTCCAAGGAGAATGAAAGCCTGCGCGCATACCACTTGCCGCAAATCTGACGGCCAAGTGAGCAAGGGTTCCACGGACAAAGTGGCCGGGGCTCCCAAACGGATCACACCCACCGGGCTGAGTCCTTGCCTGGTAACGATGGCGTTGGTGCAATGGGTGGTGCCGAGCATGGCGTAACGAATGGCAGTGGGTGGGAGTCCCGATGCCGTCAGCACCGCCTGCAGGGCGTTGACGATGCCGGAGGTGACATCCGCCGTCGTGGGCGATTTGGTACTGGCAACGACTTGGTCAGACGCATCCAAAATGACGGCGTCGGTGTTGGTGCCACCTACGTCGATGCCGAGACGAAATGCGTTAGGGGCTATCTCGGAAGCCATAAGTTTTGTCACCCTGAGTCTCGCTTTCTTTCTGTAGG
>JBGPOI010000042.1:0-17669 GCA_041487975.1 Binatia bacterium
AGCTAGCCTCCTGGAAGTGGCAGAGGCGTTGGAGAATCGGCGTCAATTGCTCCAATTAAGTCCTGTGACTTGACCTGTGAAACGCTAGGCAGATGAGATCAGGTCGTCGTCGCTCTCTGGGGAACGCTCACTCCTGTCTATCTAGCCCTGAGGACGGTCTAGATTAAAACTGCATAAGCTAGGAGAGCCTCTCCGGCTCTTGCTCCTTTCCGCGAATTTGCGCTAGACCAAAAAGTACAGCTTCACGATGGAGACAATAATGTCGTCGCAACCAAAGTCCCACTACACCCCGGAAGAGTACCTGGCGCTTGAGCGCAAGGCGGATTACCGAAGCGAATACTTCGCCGGTGAAATCTTCGCTATGTCCGGCGCGAGCGAGCGGCATAACTTAATTGTAGGAAATGTCTTTGCCGCCTTACATGCCCAATTGAGAAATCGCTCATGTAAGGTCTACGCGAGCGATCTGCGCGTGAAGGTAAACCCGACCGGCTTATATACCTACCCGGATGTTGTAGCGCTGTGCGACGAACCCCAGTTTGATGACGACCAAAAGGATACCTTACTCAACCCGACCATCCTTATTGAGGTTCTGTCTCCCTCTACCGAAGCCTACGACCGGGGAGGAAAATTTGAGCACTATCGCAAACTTTCCTCCGTGACTGAGTATGTGTTGATTTCCCAGGAAAAACCTCACGTGGAGCACTATGTGCGTCAAGCGGACAACCAGTGGCTTCTGTCAGAGGCAAGTGGTTTGCCAGATACCATACAATTGCCTTCGATCAATTGCATCTTGGCGTTGAGTGAAGTGTACGAGAAGGTCGAGATCGAAGCGTAGTGTAATTTTCTTGCCATTCCTGTTAGCTGGTCTGCACACCGCGAATGCCAATGCCAAGATCGAAGGAGAAGCTCAGAAGCTCAACACTGGCATAGGCAACCTCTTCCTCACCTTCATCAGCAAGAAAAGTTTCCTTCTCTTTTCTTAACAACTCATTGACCACTCTGATCACTGACGAAGGATGGAGCGTGGTAACCGAGTCAAAATACGACTCGGTCACTATTCTATTACTCGCAACATCGCCTTCTGGGAGTGCCATCGCTCCGCCCACCAATTGACGATCTGTCGAGTTACCATCTTGGGCGGGCCTAGCCTTCTCTCCTTGGGTGGCGCAGCTCCGTCCTTTATTGCTTCAAGGGGATGACCGGAGAGGCCAGCCGTGCTAGCTAAAGACCATTATGATGCAAAGTGTGTCCGAGCCTGGCTGGTTGAACGTTCACGGAGTGCAACTCGAAGTCGTGGAGCGGGGAGAGGGACGGCCGATTCTCTTGCTGCACGGCGAAGAGGGCCTTGATCCCAAAAGTTCTTTTCTCGACTTGCTGGCTGCCCACGGGCGCGTGATTGCACCCTCCCATCCTGGTTTCGCTCATTCTCCCGACGCGGAGACCATCGACACCGTCGACGATCTGGCCTACCTCTATCTCGATCTTCTCGCCGAGCAAGGTTTCCCTGAAGTGACCTTAATCGGCTTTTCATTGGGCGGCTGGGTCGCGGCGGAGATGGCGGTGAAGAGCACTGACCGCCTCGCCAAGCTCATTTTGGTTAATCCGCTAGGTATCAAGGTCGGCGACCGCGAGACCCGTGACATTCCGGACATCTTTGCGCTCAGACCGGATGAGGTGGCACGTCTACAATACCACGATCCGGCCCGGGCGGTCGTCGATTATACCACGCTGTCGGACGACGCATTGACCGTGATCGCGCGCAATCGCGAAGCAGTGGCCCTCTACGGCTGGGAGCCTTATTTTCACAATCCCAAGCTACGGCAGCGGCTACACCGGATTAACGTCCCCACCCTCTTGTTGTGGGGGGCAAGTGACCGTTTCGTCACTCCAGGTTATTACGGCGCCGCCTATCGCGACGCTATCCCAGGGGCTCGGCTGGAGGTCATCGAACGGGCCGGACATTTCCCGCACCTTGAACAGCCAGAGGCGTTCGTCGAGCGCGTCTGCAAGTTTTTCGACTCAGCGATCGTGTAAGGAGGCCTGAGCATGCGTGCCTGGCATTTCAGTGAGAACGCTTATCACTTGCTGCCTGATGCCAAAGAGTATGACTCGATCCGGGTCACGCTCCCCAACCGCTATTACGATCCCAAACTCGGAGCCGACCTCTACCACCGCTATATCGACGAGTGGGTGATCGCCGAGGATCTGGGGCTCGAGATCATGGTCAACGAGCATCATGAAACGGCGACGAACCTCAATCCTTCCGGTCCGATTATCATGGGCATCCTCGCCCGCGAGACGAAGAAGGCTCGACTGCTCATTCTCGGCAACCCGATCGCCAACCGGCGCGAGCCGGTGCGCGTAGCTGAAGAGATGGCGATGGTCGATGTCTACTCGCGCGGTCGCTTGGAAGTCGGCTTCGTCCGGGGCGTACCGTACGAGATCTCGGCCGGCAACCATCGGCCGACGCGAATGATGGAACGTTTTTGGGAAGCGCACGATCTAATCGTAAGGGCCTGGACCAGCCACGACGGCCCCTTCAACTGGGAGGGAAAATACTTCCATCACCGACAGGTGAACATCTGGCCGCGACCTTACCAGCAGCCGCATCCGCCGGTGTGGATTACTGCCTTGAGCCCTGACAGTGCCCGACAGGTCGCCGAGAAGGGCTACGTGGTGGCTTGCTTCTTGACTGGGTTCCAAGGAACCAAAACTGTTTTCGCAACCTATCGCGCCCGCCGAGCTGAACTCGGACTCCCAGCGCCTAACCTGGACCGTTTCGCCTACGCTGCGCTTGTCTACACCGGCGAGACCGACGAGGAAGGCTTGGCCGGCGCGCGCAAGCTCATGTGGTATGTCGAGGCTAACAAAGTTCCCTTACAGTTCACCAATCCTCCTGGTTATCAGCCAATCGCTGCGACCGTGAACGCGATGAAGGGCGCAACTGGTGCGGGAATTTTCAAAATGTTCCAGAACCCGAAGTTGGCCGAGTTCATGGCTCACGGTCTCGTCTTTGCCGGCAACCCAGATTCAGTGTACCGCCAAATCATGAAGATGTATGAATACGTCGGTGGCTTCGGCCATCTGCTCATTATGGGGCAAGCAGGGTTCCTCGATCACGAGGAAACAGTCAAGGGCATGAAGCTGTTTGCCAGAGAGGTCTACCCACGACTCAAAGAGTTGACCCCGGGCGTCTCCCCGTAGCGCGTGCTCTACGGCATGCCGCCCAGGATCGCTTGAGCCCAGATCAGGGCCGGGCCTCGAAGACCAAATTGAAGGGAGTCTCAGTAGCGCGGCGGAAGCGTGAGAACCCGCCCGCTGTGACGACCGCGCGCAAGCGCGCCTCGCCAGCTTGTGCACCCAGCGCGAGCCCAACTTCCTGGGCCAACGACGCTGGGGTACAAATCAGCGTCGAGGCGGAGTAGTAAATCCGCCCCACTAGGTTGAGGTTGTCCTCCAGCCGATCACTGGCGAAGGGCTCGACGATCATCCAGGCGCCGTCTTCACTCAGAGTTTCTCGCACGTGGGCCGCGGCGCCGACTGGATCGCCCATATCATGCAGGCAGTCGAAGAAGGTCACAAAGTCATAGTCTCTTCCTGGGTAATCCTTCGCCTTGGCGATTTCGAAGCGCACCCGATCTGCGACCCCGGCCTTGTGCGCCGCCTGCCGTGCTTGCTCGATCGAAGGAAGATGAAAGTCAAACCCGACGAAGGTCGAGTGCGGGTAGGCCTGTGCCATGAATATCGTTGATAATCCATAGCCACACCCTACGTCGGCCACGCGTATTCCCTCGCGTAGTCTCTCTTCGACGCCTGCGAGGGCGGGGATCCAGGAACTCACCAAGTTGGCGGCATAGTAGGGCCGGAAGAAGCGGGCAACGCCATGAAACATGCCAGGATCGTGCTCGTGCCAACCCACACCAGCACCGGTGCGGAAGGCTTCAGTGATCTTGGGCTCGGCTTTGATCGCAGCGGTAGCAGCTAGAAACGCTCCGGGCATGAAGGCCGGGCTGTTCTCGTCTGCGAGCGCGAACGCTTGTTCCTCAGAAAGGGAATAGCGGCCAGCCGTAGGATCGTACATGACGTAGCCTCCGGCCGCCTGGGCGGCCAGCCATTCGCGCACATAGCGTTCGGCGGTGCCAGTGCGTTCCGCCAATTCGGCTGGAGTCAGCGGCCCCGCATCCGCCAGAGCCTTGTAGAGCCCTAGTTTATCGCCAATGACGACTAGAGCAGCATGATATGTCGCGCCAAAATCGCCAAGGGCCTTCTGTAGGAATTGGTTCAGTTTCTCTTGGTCAAGAGACATCGGGTATCCTCCTTACTTGATAGTTGATCGGGAAAATATAACCTTAGATGGAACCGGCAGTCATAAAAAAAACAGGTGATGTTAATGTCATTTTAGTAGAATACTGGTAAAATTCCCAACATGGACACTACGATTCAGCGAGGCACTATATAGAAAAGATATCAGTTTATCGCCCCGATCACTACCGTCCAGCCAGTCCAAAGTCCAAAGTCCAAAGTGTAAAGTGTAAAGTGTAAAGTCTAAAATCTCCCTTAGCCCCTCGCCTCCAACACCTAGCCCCAGAATGCGAAATCATGGGAGCTGAGCGCGGTGATGAGCTTGAGCCGGCCAACGAAACAATGACAAAATGACGCAAGGTCAAAATGAAAAAATTCCTGGAGGTGGTATGAAAAATCTCACTGCAATGGGGCAAGCTGTTGGAGAACTGCTGAAAGCACGGAAACAGACGATTGCTGTGGCTGAATCTTCTGCTGGAGGGCTGATCTCGGCCGTCTTGGTCGCGGTACCTGGTGCCTCGGCCTTTTTCCTGGGAGGAGGTGTGATCTACACCCTGGAGGCTCGACGCGTTTTGTTAAGCCTTCAGGATGACATGTTCGCTGGGATTCGCGCGAGTACAGAAGAATATGCTTTACGTATGGCGCGGGCAGTGCGGCAGCACCTGGACACGACCTGGGGGCTTAGCGAAACTGGCGCCACCGGTCCCACCGGTAATCGCTATGGAGATGCTGCGGGCCATGCGTGTATTGCTGTAGCTGGCCCGGTGGAGCAAGTGCTCACCGTGGAAACGCGACAGTCGGGGCGAGAGGCGAACATGTGGACTTTTGCCGCTGCGGCGCTAGAATTATTAGAGGGAAGCCTCAAGAAGAGTGCATGAGGAGGAACACAGATGGCTCTGCGTCGGTCTTTCTCGTTAGTCCTCGTCTTATGGATGAACATGCTGTTACCATCCGCCACGCCGGCGCAAGGAATCCCCTTTGCAATCGGCGGTGAAAATGTCGAGTCCGAAACCTCAATGACCCCCTTTCAGGTCAAGTTCAGAGGCGTTTTCAATGCGACCGCGAGAGGGAAAAACCTCGGTATGGTAAGTCTCGGAATCAACACTTATCATGAGAAATATGATTTTGACGTGCTCACCGCGGAAGCCATCGATAATCCGCGCATCAGTAGCGGCGCGATCCTGCGCCAGTACAAGGACCGCCAGAAAGACATTAACCTCGCCGGGCCCAAGGAACTGCTGTCAAAAATCGGCCAAACCGAACCTGGCACGACTTTGGCCATCGTTGGATTTTTGCGGCAGCGGGACAAGACTCTGCAACTCACTAGCGTGGAAATCCTGGGAGTGAGTACCGAGACTCGCTGAGGAGAAGCCGATGCATAACCTCATGTCTATATGGCTTCGCAGTGCTCTCACCTTGCTTCTTGCCGCAGGTGTATACCTGTCATCAGCAGCCTACGTTGCAGCACAAACGTTCGGTGCGGGTGCGGGAGAAAATCCTGACTCTGAATCCCGGCGTGAACCCTTCAAGATTAAAATGAGCGGCTTTCTCAATAGTCAGTCTGACGAGCAAAGCCTGGGGCTCGTGACCTTAGGAATCAAATCCTATGGTGAAACCTATAAGTTTGCTGTTTCAACCTTAGAGGCGCCGGATTACTCACAACTCAGCCCCAAAGCCATCCTCAGACAGGTGGGGAAATACGACGTCGATTTCAACGTGATTGGGGCGAAGGATTTGCTCTCGAAGATTGGTCAGGCTGAGCCCGGCACTCCCTTCACTATTGTCGGGTTCTTTACCCCCAGAGACCGGAGCCTGCGGCTCGAAAGTGTATCGGTGATAGGGATGGATAAGGACTGAACGCAAGCAGTCAGCGGTCAGTAATCAGCGATCAGCAAGACAAATATGCTAAAGGCCACGGACTAGAGGCTCCAGGGAATCCCCTTTAGCCTTATGCCTATGGCCTGAAGCCTCTCCAGGTTTCGCTGACAGCTGATCACTCACCCTCTACAAATCGATCGGCAGCTCGAGATACTCGTGGTAGATAAAGTCGCGGTGTTCCATCAGGATCGGCTTCACCGCGGCCTGGATAACCGGGTCGGTATTGGTATAGAGCTGACGGTACGGCTGCGGCATCGGACACAGTTCGTAAGGCAAAGGCTGAATAAGGGCAGCGAATGCCGCCCAGTAGATATCCAAAGCCGAGAGCTGATTACCAACGAAGAACTTGCTCCCCCGTGCACGCTGCTGCTCTAACCTCGTGCCCAGCAGGCGGAGGATCTCGGCGCACCGAGCGGGAGCGGCCTCGGATTCTACTGTGTTATAGCCGTACTTGTTACTCAAGTAGGTGGAGAAAGCGCGGCTTTTTTCGTCCGCGTTAGGGTTTGTGAGAGTCGGGTGGATAAGCAGCAAACGTTTCGACCAGCCGAAGCCATGCTCTCCACAGAGTTCGTTACAATAGCCGAACATCAGCATTCGATCTTCAATGTTGGCGGGAATCAATGGCGGATCAGGCTGTAGTCGTTCGGCAAGAAAAAGTTGTTCAATCCACGTCGAGCGGGGAGGCTCGTCATTCCAGGCCGCAACGGGCGCGGTGGTCTGTGCGGTCCACTCCTTGAGCGCACGGTTTTCCCCGCCGATCTCTTGGCGCACACGCAGGTAGGGAGTTTTCTTCACATGGAAGATCCCTTTGGCTGCCTCGCTCCACGGGCCCGGCACGCCCGGAGAAAGGACAAGCCTGAGTCCGGGCAGGTTGCGGGCTTCTTCAACGCTGAGATATTCCGCCATTCTTTCGGCTCCTCATGCAAACTTAACGAACCTCTCGTGCGATAACGGACAAGGGCACACGCCGTGCGCCCCTACAAGTTTTACATGCCTTCCTGGCACTGTCCAGGCGAGTAGTGGTAGAAGACGGTAATGGTCCGTTCCTTGAAGAACCACTGGCCCTGCTCTTTGACCAGGACGTCGTCATAACGGCCGGTCACCACATGGACGGAGCCGCCTTCTCCCACCGAATCAGCATCGAAGTAGGTGACGGCAGTAGCGGTGTTGCCGTTGACCGTCAAGAGCGGTTCGAAGATTTTGTGACGCATGTGGCGGTACTGACCAGGCCGCTGTTGAAAGAAACGGTCGTACCAAGCCTGGATGGTTTCGCGGCCGGCATGTTTCTGGCCGCTCTCGAACGAGACCGAGAACTCCGCGTCACGATGGAACAGAGAGCCGAGATCTTCAAGTCTTCCGCGGTCGAGAGCGTAACAGTAGCGACTCAGGAGCTGGCGGGCCCCTTCGTGGTCGCTGACCGTTTCGCCGCGGTCCGCGGTCCGCGGAGCTGAAGCGCGGCTCACCTGTTGTCCTCGCCGAGCTGGCTTCCTGACCGCTTTGGCCGGCTTGCGCATGGCGGCTTTGGCTTTTTTCACTCCTCGCTGTGTCGCCATTGTTGCTTCCTCCTTATCGGTTGACAGTCGCCGTCCTTTGTTGAACAGTGCTAAAAGATTCTGCGACCAGGAACCCTCCTTTGTCAAGCAAAAGCCTTCCCTCATAGGACTCACTCATGAAATTCCCTTCGCGGGCAGGACTGCGCGAGATTTTGCATCTCGCCCTGCCGATCATTGTCTCAATGGCTTCAGCCACAGTGATGGGCTTTATCGACACCTGGATGGTCGCCCTGGTTGGCACTACCGAGGTGGCGGCCGCCATGCCTGCGGGGATCATCGCTTATACGTTGACCGCTCTCCCTTTAGGCATTGCTCAGTGCGTGAGTACCTTCACTGCCCAAGCCCTGGGCCGTGGTACTCCTGAGGAAGGGTCGGCATTTGCCTGGCAGGGGCTCTACTTGAGTGTGGCAGTCGGTATTGCCTGCTTTACCCTCTGGCCGGCGGCGCCGGGGTTTTTCTCACTGTTCGGTCACGAACCCGAGGTCGTCGTGCTGGAGGTCATATACTTTCGCATCCGTCTCTGGGCAGTCGGTATCGCCGTGGCGGTCGGCGCGCTGAACGGATTTTTTTACGGTATCCACCGTCCCCTGATCCCGTTGATTGCCATGGTGGTAGATAATGTGATCAACGTCTTGCTCTGCTATGTCTTGATCTTCGGCAAGTTCGGGGCTCCGGCCCTGGGGCTGACAGGCGCGGCGCTGGCGTTCGTGTTGAGTTATATAGTGCAAGCAGCGGTGCTGCTGTGGGCGTTTCTCTCGCGCGTGGTTCACTCACAGTTTGCTACGCGTACCGCCTGGCAGTGGACCTGGCCGCGCTTCCGCCAACTCATCCACATCGGCTGGCCCGCCGGCATGCAGTCGGCGGTCGATGTCCTGGGATGGGGAGTGCTGATCGTGTTGATGGTGGGCCGCTTCGGCAAGGAACAACTCGCCGCTAGTAACATCACCATCCAATACATGACGATCTCATTTATGCCCGGGATTGGGCTGGCCCAGGCGCTCACCGCACTGGTCGGGCGCTATATCGGCGAGGGGCGGGTAGAGCTTGCGGTCCAGCGTGTCCACGAAACGCTCTTTCTGGCGCTGAGCTATATGGTACTGATGGCGATCCTCTATTGGACCTGTCGGGCGCCATTCATTGCCTTTTTTAACACCGATCCAGTCGTCATCCGCGCAGGCAGCAACATCTTGCTGTGCGCGGCGGTCTTCCAAGTATTCGACGGGCTGGGCTATACCTTTGCCGGCGCTCTCCGTGGAGCTGGAGATACGCGCTGGACCGCCGGCATTACGGTTGCGCTGCTGCTCGTCGTCTTTGCTCCCCTGAGTCTAGGGTCGGTAATGTTTACCGACCTGCAGTCGCTCGGCCCGTGGCTGGCGGGTTCGGTCTACGTGATCCTGCTCGGTTTGTCTTTGTGGTGGCGCTTCGCCCAGGGAAAATGGCGGGAGATTGATATTTTTGCAGCGGAGGAAGGGAAGAAGGCGGTCGCGATACCTTCACAGGAAGTTGCGGGATAGGTTTCTGCAAGTGTCTAGCGGTCAGCCATCAGCAAGACAAAGAAGAAGGGATTCCCCCTAGTGCCGCCAACCTCTTTGTTTTTGCTGAAAGCTGACCGCTGATTACTGACGGCTTCTTTGCCTACGCCGCGGCGCTCTGCTGTGGTGCGGCAATCCCCATGGCGCCGAGCCGCTCGACCGCACGCGCGCTCATCAGGCCTACACGTGCCAGGTTGTTCCACAGCGACGCATGGAAGTCTTTCTTGAAGTATTTACGGAAGAAAATATACTCGTTCTTCTGCGCGGCTTCATGACGCATCTGCTTGATATCCTCGATCTCAGCCTGATTGAATCCTACCGCTTCGTACGCCTCGCGTGGGAACTGTCCACCCAAGAGACCTGCCGCGGCCTCGCAAGCGAAGTCCTCGACTTCTCGTAGTTCCTGCTCGGATAATTCGGTCACCTGCGCCGGCAGGCTCAATATGCCAAAGCCCATGTGGCGCGACTCGTCGGCGAGGATGCGTTTGCAGATCGAACTGATCAGCGGGTCCTGACTGTGCTGCTCGAGCATGCGGAAAAGGGACACAGCCAGGGTCTCTGCAACCAGTTGTGTACCGACAGTCTTGAGATACCACTGCGGCATTTCCAGGATGCGGCTGAACAAATTGCGCAGGCTGGGAGTGAGAGGATAGGTGACGCCAACTTTTTCGAACAGGTAGCGCGTCAGCACCTCGGAGTGGCGGGCTTCATCAACCACCTGCGTGGACATGAAGAACTTTGCATCAATGCTTGGCAGGATATTGACCAACTGGCTGCAAACGAGCATGGCAAATTCTTCACCATACATAAGCTGGCTGATACGCCAGGCAGAGAAGTGACGATTGAGTTCGTTGCGTTGCGCAACACTGAGCCGCTCCCAGTATTTGGTGCCGTAAATATCAATCAATCCGTCGGGCAGAATGCCGCGGTCTGGATCGATCTCCCGACTCCAATCGATGTCACGTGACGCGTTCCACTGGTCGCGTTTAGCCTTCTCATATAGGCCGCGCATGTCTTGGTCTTTGACCTCGAGGTCGTAGGTGAACACTGCGGGCACCGTGGCGTTGATGGTGTGAGTATGGGGCTGCACGGGCGACATGAGAAACTCCTTTGATCTTACGATTGAGTTCTAATATTGAACGAATAAGTTTCTTCTAGCTGATGCCCTTTTTTCTGTCAAGAGAGTAATCGTGCTGTGGATGAGAAATTTCTCATCCGCCTTTCATCTTCCTCTCATTTCCCTGCGCTATGTTCCGCGTCAAAGATAGTGAAACCTACTACACAGAGGAGGATGACAGATGAATACGAAAAAGAAGTTTTTAGTGGGCACCGTGGCCGGGTCTCTGGCGCTCGGCGGGTTTGCCGCAGGTCGATTTACGCCAGTCGAGCATGTGCAAGCCGAGCCCGTTAGCAGCGGGCCTGCTGCCGTGACAACGCCGTCAGGTCGGGCGTTGCCCTCATTCGCCGGTCTGGCTGCGCAAGCTTCTCCGACCGTGGTTTACATCAAAGTTGTGGCGGTTGAAAAGACAGCCCAGCAAGGTGGTCCGCAGTTTGGTTTTCCGCCCAGTCCGTTCGGCGAGGACGCGCCGTCTCCTGGATTTCGCTCGCCCTTTCCTCAGCCGCCTCCAGGAGGGTTCCGCCGGCAAGGGTCGGGCTCAGGGTTCATTATTCGCGAGGATGGGGTAATCCTGACCAACAATCATGTGGTTGAGGATGCCAAGGAAATCACTGTCACCCTTACCGACAAAAGAGAATTCAACGCCAAAGTTCTCGGACGTGATCCTAAGACCGATTTGGCCGTGATCAAAATTGAACCCCAGGGCGACCTGCCCGTGGCAAAGTTGGGCGACTCGGAGGCGATCCAAGTAGGGGACTGGGTCATGGCGATCGGTAATCCCTTCGGCCTGAGCAACACCGTCACCGCCGGCATCGTGAGTGCCAAGGGGCGCGTGATTGGCGCTGGCCCCTATGATGACTTCATTCAAACCGATGCGCCTATCAACCCGGGTAATTCCGGCGGTCCACTGTTTAACGAGCAGGGGGAAGTCATCGGCATCAACAGCGCCATATTCAGTCAAACTGGCGGGAACGTCGGGATTGGGTTTGCCGTTCCCATCAACCTGGCTAAACAACTCTTGCCTGAACTGGAAACCAAGGGCAGCGTGACTCGCGGTTGGCTGGGAGTCGCGATTCAGAAAGTCACCCCCGAGCTGGCGCGCTCCCTCGGTGTTGACGAGGCCAAGGGCGCGCTGGTAGCAGACGTTACCGCAGGCAGCCCGGCAGAGAAGGGAGGAGTGAAACGCGGAGATCTGATCGTCACCTACAACGGGAAAAAAGTTGACGATTCCTCCGCTCTGCCCACGTTAGTTGCGGCCACGCCGGTCGGAAAAACCGTGCCGGTTGAAGTTATCCGGAACGGAAAGACCAGCACACTCGAAGTGACAGTCTCCAGGCTTGCCGAGCAGGAAGCCGCTGCGGATGAGCCCATCGTCCAGAAGAGCAAATGGGGACTCGCCTTGCGCGACCCGCAGCCGGAAGAACGCAAGCGCCTGAGATTGAAAGAGGGCGAAGGGGTACTGGTCGAAGGGGTACTGCCCGACAGCCCGGCGGCAGTGGCTGGCGTGCAAGATGGGGATGTCATCCTTCAGGCCAACCGGACCTCAGTAGGTTCCGTGGCAGAGCTGAAAAAAGAAGTAGACCAGATTACAGCGGACAAGCCGCTGCTGCTCTTACTCCGCCGCGCCGACGGCAACAACCGTTTTGTGACCCTGGCGGCGAAGTAAGAAATCTCGCGACTCGGTAGGGGCGCGCACCGCCCCTACGGTTTTGCCTCATTCACTGCCTTCTTCCGCTCGGGCTCCGGCGACGCGCTGGGAACGGTCTCTTGCCGCGGCGTCCACCACGTTTCGCGATAGCGATGCAAAAGGTAGGTAACGACGGTCAGGATGACCAGCGCCCCGAGCCAATGCTCAATCCGGCGCAGGTTATGGTGGAGTCCCTGAATGTGATCGGCGAAAAAGTACCCTAAGGAAATCATTAACGGAACGCTGACCAAAGCGGCCAGCCCGTCCCAGAGTAGGAACTGCCAGCCCGGTACTTTCATGGCACCGGCGATCAGGTAGGTTGGCGCGCGTAAAACCGCGAGATGCCGCACCAAGAAAACGGTACGGTTCCCATAGCGAGCAAAGTAGCGCTCGATTTTTTGCTGCCGCGCCGGGGAGAGCAGTCGCAGTACGTGCGGATGGTTGAGGACGGCGTCGCCGAAATGGCGGCCAAAGCTGTAAATAATCAGATCGCCGGTGAGGACGCCAACATATAAAACCGGGATGGTCCAGCCCAAGTGCGTGACCCTTTGATGAGCCAACACGCCGCCGGTGATCAGAATGATATCCTCAGGGACCGGCACCCCGAGTCCCGCCAACACTAAGGCGATAAACAGGCCCAGGGTCGTAAACTGCTCAAGGTAAGAACTGAAAAACTCGATCATATACGTCGTCGGCCAGAAACGCAGAAAGCCCCAGGTCACTGATTAGCGGTTTTCGTGGGAAATTCCAGGGAGGGGCTGTCTGCCTTGTTCGCCGTTCCTCTACTTTTGGTGACCTTTTCCGTCTCTTCGTCTAGGTCGCGCGCGCCGCTCCGCGCAAGCTGGGCGAACCAGCCGCCGCTCGCGATCAACTCGAACGGCGTCCCTGCTTCGACGATACGTCCACTCTCAAGCACCAGCACGCGGTCGGCACCCTGTACCATCGAGTAGCGGTGCGCGATCACGAGCGTCGTGCGTCCGCGGCGCAGGCGGGCCAGGGCCTGCACCACCTCGGATTCAGTCGCGTAGTCAAGATTCGCGGTGGCCTCGTCGAGAATCAGGATGCGCGGCTCTGCTACCAGCACGCGCGCAAGCTGGAGGCGCTGACGCTCGCCGACCGAGAGTCCTATCCCACGTTCACCGACCTCAGTGGCAAGCCCGTGTGGCAGGCGGTCCAGCGTTCCGCCGAGTCCGGCGGCGAGGGCGGCCGCGCGTACTTCCGTCTCCGTCGCCTCCGGACGCTGGTAGCGGATATTGTCGGCAAGCGTGCCGCGAAAGACGGCGCCGTCCGCAGCGACGACACTGACCCCGCGTCGCACGGCGGCCGGGTCGATCCCAGCCAAGAGTTGGCCGTCGATGGCAATTGACCCAGCGCTCGGCTCGTACAAACGCAAGAGCAAGTCCACCAGCGTGGTCTTGCCCGCACCCGAGGGTCCGACCAACGCCGTTACCGTGCCCGGCTCAAGAGTGAAGGTCACTCCGTGTAACACCTTGCGCTCGGGGACATAACCGAACCACACGTCTGTGAACTCCACCCGACCCAGCCCGGGCGCGAGCGGCGCGCCGCCTTTTTCTCCACCCCCGGTGGCAAGCAAACGCAAGGCGCGCTGGAGCGAGGCCGCATGCTGCTGGAGCGTTTTCGCGAGGCTGGCGAGCCAATCGATGGGGTCATAGAGTTTGTCGAGATAGGCAACGAACATAACAACATCACCAGGTGTGATCTGATGTTCCAGGACCTTCCACCCACCGAAGCCAAGCACCGAAGCCTTCCCGAGTTGGCTGAGCAACGTCTGCCAGAAGAGGTAGCGATTCGCCAGCCGGTTCCGCTCCACATAGGCGCCATAGGCGGCACGCGCGGCGGTGCCGAGTCGTGCGACTTCACGTTCCTCCGCTCCACTGAGCTTCACGGTTTTTACTGCAGCCAGCGCGTTCTGAATACGTGCCGACACTTCTTCCCAGAGACCATAGTATTGGGGGAGTGTGGCCTCTAACCTCCTAGCCGCGCGGCGCGCGACTAAAAGATAGGCGGGCAAAGTGATGAGCGCGACCAATGTCAGTGGCGTGCTCTGGGTGAGCATAATCGTCAGGGTTCCCACCACCCGGATGACCTCGGGAGCGATATCCTTCGCAAAGGCAGCGACGATCGGCGCGACCTGATCTGACTGGTCGATCTGCTTGGCCAGGGCGCCGCTCGCGCGTTGTCCGAAGAAGCTCAAGGGCAGTCGCAGCACATGGCCGAAGGTTGTCGAGATCAAGTCCTCTTCAATGCGGTTTGCCACCCGAGCACTCACATTATCGGCGGCGAGCGCGAAGAAGTGGGCGCAAAGACTGGTGACGAAGAGCAAAAAGACCGCCCACAGGAGCGTCGAGAACATCTGCTCGACCGTTCTCGGCGCGACATGGCCGCGGCGATGTTGTTCGGCAGTGGTGCGGCGGCGTGGCTTCGCCGTGACAGAACCACGGGGATGGGTCTTGCTTGCCTCCGTAGGATGTTCGCTGTGTCCACGCTCGGAGGGATGCTGGACCAGGGTGGCCGCAGGGGTGTTCGCTACGGTGCGGCGTCGCCCCCCCAGGTTTGCCGAGGGTTGGGTCTGAGGATGTTCGGATGCGCGCTGCACGAAGACCCCGGCAACGTCGTTCACCGCGGTCCGGTAGATCAGCGGTTCGACAAGCTCCGCAGCCGTGCCGAGCAGAGCCAGCAACACCACGACCAGGAACTGTCGCCGGTACGGCTGAGCGAGACGAACCAGGGTGCGCCACGTGCTGTCTTCGGTTGGGAAATTCATCGCGTCCCTTAACGGCGCTTTTGTTTCCTGAACTCCAACTTGCTCTGTTACCGTCCTGGCTTGTCTTCGAACTTAGCTTACGAATCGTCGAGAACGCAATTCTTTTTCAGCGCGTTTGCGAGCCGAAACCGAGGGTATCGGATTCAGAAAACAGAAACTTAATCACTCTTGCCCAGTCGGTAAGTGACCTGGGCGCAGAAAATCCCTTGATCCAGCGCATAGCGGCCAGGGAGAAACGGGTTGCGATCGGCAGTGACTCGCCGACTCTCAGTGTAGCTCTGCCCAGCGGAAAGATCGATCTGCCAAGAACCACGGCCGATGCTAATACCAACTGGGAACATCTTGTGCTCCCACTGCAGGAGGAACGAGTTGACTGGCCTGCCCGTGGAAGGAGAGGGTCAACAAGCCAATCATAGTTAGGGTGCCCCCGCACGCCGTCCGTCTGCGGCCTCGCGACCTCTCACGTCCTTTCCCCATTCGTACGTGTCCCCCCATAGTGCACGGCCGTTGCCCGGAGGCTCTCCCACCAAGAACCTGAGCACCATAGCGGGAGGTGTGGGAAGGATCAAGGACAGGGAAGAGTGAAGAACGAAAAGCAAAGAGAAGATAAATCTTGCATTCTTCACTCTTCATTCTTCATTCTTTATGGTACAGTCCCCGGCAACATACCACACAGGAGGAAACCCGTATGTCCGTGAAACCAGGTTGGGAAGGACGGTTTTTCGAAGATTTCGAACTGGGAGATATTTACCGCTGCCGTCTGGGACGCACGATCACCGAGACCGATAACATTTGGTTCACCTTGCTGACGAACAACACGAACCAGATCCACTTCAACAACGAGTACGGGAAACAGACAGAATTCGGCAAATGTCTGGTCAATAGCGGATTGACACTGGCCATTGTGGCAGGATTAGGTGTCGCGGATGTGAGTGAGAACGGTTTCAACTTGGGCTGGGACAATGTTACCTTGCCCAATCCTGTTTTTGCGGGTGATACCCTCTACTCCGAGTCTGAAGTGTTAGAAAAAAGAGAATCCAAATCGAAACCGCAGTGGGGCATCGTCAAGGTTCGTACCCGTGGTGTCAAACAGGATGGCACGCTGGTGGTGCAATACACCCGTAACGTCATGGTCTGGAAACGCGCGCACGCGCCGCAGCGAAACTTGTTTCCGGAAGTGAAAGAAAAGTAGGAAAGAGGATGACCAGCTGCACTCTCGTCGCTGGTTCTCCCTCTCCCTCCTATGCGGGAGAGGGGACCTATACCCCCGGCTTGCTAAACGGGGTGCCATAACAGTTCCGCCAAGTGACCTGTTCCACCGGCACTCGTGTGACCGGGCCGAACCGTCCCATCGGGTAGCCGATCGGGATCATGGCATAGGTCGTGATAGACTCAGGCAGACCGAGAATGGCTTTGATCTCCTCTTCATACTGCGTGGTGATGGAGGTGAGGGTTGCTCCCAAGCCCAGGGCCCGGCAGGCCAGAAGAATATTCTGCACGGCTGGATAGATACTGCCTCCCACGATGCGCAAGAAGTTCGCGGCATTTGGCGCAGCCAGACGCTCGGTGTGAATTCGCCGCGCCCGCAGACAAGGGAACAGGAGCACAGGCACTTCGGCCAAATGCTCGGCTAGATAGGCGGCGGCACGCATGTTTTTGTCCTCGGTGAGCGAAACGCCAGCCTCAACGTAACGCTTTTCTGCAATACGCCAGCCCCTCTGGTAGATCTTGGCGATCTGGCGTTTGCGCTCGGGATCGGTCACCACCACGAACCGCCACGCTTGCACACCGCCGCCGCTGGGCGCGCGAATGCCGGCGTCGAGCACCGTGTAGATCAACTCGTCGGGCACCGGATCCGGCCTAAGGCGGCGCATACTGCGGCAGGTGTACAGAATGTGAAAGACGTCGTTGTCAGCCATGAAGGTTCCTCGCTCCTCTGCTGTGTGGCTGCGGAAACAATACCTGTTCCTGGACTCCGAGGAAATGAGCCCGCCGATCTCACTTGTAAAAGGATCCAGCGATCGCCGACCTGGTGTCGCGTCTTCCTACTGTTCGAGAAGTTCCAAAGGCACTTTCAGTCTCGGCTGCCCGTTGTACCAACTGGTCACGTGACCCTGCTCAAAACGCACTTCCGAGGTGCCGTAGTAGAAGGAGGTTTCAGTGAAACGCTCGGGAGTGCCCTGGAGCGCTAAGACTTCATCCTTAGTCGAGCCGACGGTGAAATAGCCACCAGACAGATCAGGCTGTGTCATGCCTTGCTCAGCCTCTTCTCTGGGGAGATCTTGCGGTTCGGTCTGTTGCGGAGTTGTTTTTACCTCGACGGCTTCCGCTGACGTTTTCTTATAAGTCCGCTGGTGTCCTTTGGCATTGTCTGCTTGCTCGGTGACATTTCGTTCCTCCGCTGGTCTTTTTCTCGTTGACCCAGGTTGAGTTCCAAGCCTCTGCTCGGCGGGCGTATTGGGCGTTACTGCGGACACCGGAGGGTGCTGGGAAGCGGAGAGATCAATTGGTGAGAAAGCAGACGTCCTGACAAGGTCTGCCGAAGATAAACTCGGCAACGACGCGACGACAGGCGTGTTCCGGGTTTTATAGATAGTCGCTTTTGCCGAAGCGCTCCACTGGGTGAAAATGAGACGAAAAACAATAGCAGCTGCTACGATAGTCAGGAAAAGAAAGACCGACCAGCCCGGTGCAGGTTTGCGGGGGAGCGGAGTCGGAACGAAAGGCTCCAGTGGCGCTTGCCGCTTCTCGAATGGGTCGCTGACTGGTTTGGGGCGGGATCCCGATTGGGGAGCTTTCTGATTGAGGGAGCCAA
>JBGPOI010000043.1:0-17636 GCA_041487975.1 Binatia bacterium
AAGGCAAAAGGCAAAAGGCAAAAATGAACATTGACATAAGATTGGTTTTGCGTCGCAAGAACTGCTGCACTGTTTCTGTACTGTAAGCCGCCAAGAAGAATACCACGGTGGCTTGGATCACAGACACCAACACTGAGGAGACTCCGGCGACCCGCTGCATGGTGCCAGAGCCTGCTTCCAAAGCGCCGAAGAATAACGCGGCAAGAACTACTCCCAGAGGAGAACGCTGGCCAACTAAGGCGACGGCTATGGCCGTATAACCATAGCCAGGAGAAAATTTTTCATAAACGCGCTGCGTGACGCCACTGACTTCGATGCTGCCGGCCAGGCCAGCCAGCGCACCGCTGAGAATCAGTGCGAGGCTCAATTGGTGTTCAACACGAATACCGGCAAAACGAGCAGCGAGCGAGTTGGCTCCCGTGGCGCGCAGCTTGAACCCTCCTTTGGTGCGAAAGAGGAAGAACCACACGGCGATTGCAGTGAGAAGCGCCAGGGGCACTCCGAGGTGGAGACGTGTGGGGGGGAGGAGCCGGGGTAAGCGAACTGCTTCGGGGAGGAGATCGGTTTGGGGATACTGGGCTCCGGTCTCCATCAAGGGGCCGTGGACACAGTAGCTTACTAAGCCAGCGGCAATGAAGTTGAGCATGATGGTGCTGATGACTTCGTTCACGCCGCGTTTGGTCTTCAACAGCGCCGCGCAGCCTGCCCACAGGCCTCCGGCGAGGAGCGCCACTCCGCATGCCAGCGGTATGCCGAGAAGTGGTGTGAGCCCAGCGATATACTTGCCAACCCAGGCCGTGGCTAGCGCACCGAGCAGTAGTTGGCCTTCAGCACCGATATTCCAGACACCAGCATGCAGGGAGAGGGTGACTGCCAGACCAGTGTACAGCAAGGGGCAGGCTTTGACCAAGGTCTCGGTGAGCCGGTATTGGTCTCCGCCAGCGCCCTCTAGCAAGGCTGAGAAGACCTGCAAGGCGTTCGTGCCGGTGAGCCAGAGCCCCAAGGCCACAGCGGCAAACGCGGAAACCAAGGCAAGGAGAGGGGGAATGAGAGCCACGATCCGTGCCGCTATGGTGGCCCCCAGGCTCCGGTCATCATACGGCCGATCTGTGCGCGGCCAACTGCTGGCTCGACCGGGCCCAGTAATTGGCCTTGGTAGAGGGTGTAAACGCGGTTACTGAGGGCAAGGACTTCGTCAAGATCGGTTGAGATTAACACGACGCCGGCCCCACGCTGACAGCACTCCCTGAGCATCTGATGAACATAGCGGGTAGCGCCAACATCAAGACCACGGCTCGGGTTCGCAGCCACAATAATCTCGGGATCAGAGGCCAGTTCGCGTGCGATGACGACCCGCTGCTGGTTGCCGCCGGAGAGGGCAGAAGCAAGCTGTGTAGGGAAGGGGGTCCGGATAGCGAACCGGGCGATCTGCTCTGTGGCAAAACGCCGAACCACACGAGGGGGAAGGAGGCATCCTGGGGTCAACGTCTCAAGCAAATGGGTACTGAGGAGCAAATTTTCTTCGATGGTGAGAGAAAGAGCCAGACCTTCTTGCCGGCGGTCCTGGGGAATGAGAGAAACTCCAGCCGCACGCAGACCAGCCGGTGTGGGGGTAGTTACCGGCTGGTCTCGGAGTCGCAGCGTGCCTTGGGCAGGAGCCCGCAGGCCGATCAACAAAGCGACCAACTCGGTTTGCCCATTGCCATCGACCCCGGCGATGCCTACCACTTCGCCTGGCTTGACGCGGAAAGAAACATTGCGCAGCGTCGTCCTGTTGCTGGCGTTTTGCACCCAAACATTTTCCAGCGCGAGTAAAGACGATTCCGGGTGCCTGCTGGTGCGTCCAGAGAATGCCGCAGTTGTCTGCGGCATTGAGGGGGAGGGGAGGGCGTCTCCTATCATTAAACTTGCCAGTTCTTCTGCCGAGCAGGAACTCGTTTCTTTGGTTGCGACCAACCTTCCTCGGCGCAGTACCGAGAGTCGGTCGCTGATTGCCAGGACCTCTGGGATCTTGTGGGTAATCAGCAAAATAAGGTACCCCGCGCGCTTGAGGGTGCGCAGAGTATGAAACAGGCTCTCGACTTCATCCGGGGTCAGAACAGCGGTGGGTTCATCAAGGATCAGTACCCGGGCATCGGCAGCCAGGGCTTTAAGAATCTCGACTCTTTGTTGAGAGCCAACTGGAAGAGTAGCCACCAGCGCGTTGGGGTCTTCGATGGCAATGCCGTACTGGGTCGCGAGTGCCCGGACACGCTGGGCGAGCACGTTATGGCGTACCATGTCGCAGCCACTACCGGGCAGGGCGAAGAGAATATTCTCGGCAACAGTGAGGGTGGGCACTAACATAAAGTGTTGATGAACCATGGCGATGCCGGCGGCGTGGGCGGCGCGTGGCGAGGCAAAAGTGCGAGGCTGCCCAGCGATGCGTATTTCTCCTGCATCTGGCCGATACAGGCCGGACAGGAGGTGCATCAGCGTTGATTTGCCGGCACCGTTTTCTCCCAAGAGGGCGTGGATCTCGCCAGCGTAGAAATCTACACTCACCCGGTCAACGGCGCGAACCGTAGAGAAAGTTTTACTGAGTTCTCGGAGGGACACATCCGGCATATGGGGTGACTGATGATGGTGGGATGAGGGTTGCGAATCGTGAAGAGGGGAAGGTTCAGGAGGTCTTGGCCTGGACGGGAGTGAATTCAACGCTCGGTACTACGAGGGTGCCGGCAACGATTTGTTGTTTGGCGGCGGTCACGCGCGCTTGCACCTCCGGCGGGAGGCGATCCTGCCAGGCAGGGTTGTACACGAGGGTAATGACTCCTTCCTTCATGCCCAAGTGGATGATGCGACCGTGAAACGTGTGCTTATGCACTTCTTGAGCTACCTGGAGGAAGGCGGTGGGAATGTCTATCGCACCGCTGGCCACAATTACGTCCGGGGCAACGTCATTCTGGTTCTTATTGGTCCCAAGCGCCATGACGTGCTTTTCGTGGGCGGCTTGGAAAGCGCCGAGACTGGCAGCATCCGCATTAGGAATGAGGATATCGCAGCCCTGCTCAATCAAGGCGAGAGCGGCCTGCTTGGCCGCCCCCACGTCTTCCCAATTGCCGATATAGGATACGGTGACCTGAAAATCTGGCTTGACGCTCTTCGCTCCTGCCGCGAAAGCCATAAAGGTGCTCTGCAAAGGGGGGATTTCTATACCGCCGATAGCACCGGCTTTGCCGGTCTTCGATAGCATGGCGCTCATCATACCCATAAGGTAAGTCGCTTCCTCGAGGAGAAAGCGCATCGGTGCGACATTGCTGCGAACAGTACTACCGGAAGTGGTGATGAAGACGGTTTGGGGAAAATCGGCGCCGACCCTGGCGGCAGCGTCTTGGAACTCGAAGCCATGGCCGAAGACGAGCTGGAACCCACGACTCGCGTAGTCACGAAAGGCTTCTTCAAATTCGGCAGGGGTTTTGGTCTGGATTTGGCTGACCTCGGCGTGCATGGTATCGCGGATTTTTATGAGTCCTTCGTAGGCGAGGGCGTTCCAGCCGGCGTCGCTGACCGGTCCCGGGGTGAGCAAGGCAACACGGAAGGTGTCGGCGGACGGCGGTGCTGATTTGTTACTACACGCGCCGAGGCTCACCAAGGAGAGAGACAGGAAGAGTAGGCGGATTAGTCTGCTCACAAGATCCCTAGCGGCGGCATCAGTACAATCTCATCGGTATAGATGCTCGGCGGTTGAGCGATCACGCTGAGCATCGCTGCTGCGACGTCGGCAGGAGAGAGCATTTTGCGGCGGTCGAGGTCTCCACCGCTCTTGTCCCAGAGTGGGGTGTCCACTGCTCCAGGGATTACGGCAGTAACCTTGATGCCCTGGGCTCTGACTTCGGCAGCCATGACTTTAGTGAGTCCTAAGGCGCCAAATTTTGAGGCAGTATAGGCGGCTGAACCGGGGAGGGCGGTCTGACTGGCGATCGAGAGCACGTTGAGGATGTGGCCACGACCTTGGGCGAGCATCAGCTTGAGGGCATGTTTGCCACAGAGGTAAGTGCCGCGCAGATTGATGGCGATCATGGCGTCCCAGTCTTCGGTGCGTAATTCTATCAATGAACCGAAGCTTGCGCCGCCGGCACTGGTGACGAGAATGTCGAGGCGGCCGAAACGTTCTTGGGTACGCGCGACCAGACGTTCAACCTGTGCCTCTTCTCCGACATCGGTGGGAACAACCAAAGCAGTTCCGCCGTTGGTGGTGATGTCGTGGGCAACAACTTCGAGGTTTTGTTGTGTGCGGGCGGCTAGCACAACACGGACGCCCGACTGCGCGAGGGCAAGAGCGGTGGCGCGGCCGATCCCTGACCCGGCGCCGGTTACGATGGCGACCTGGCCGTGTAAATTTGCGGTGGTCATCTGCTTACTCGCCGTAGTACTCGAAGAAATTCTTGGGTGTTTCCCATAGACCTACTCTGGTAAGGCTGTCGCCGAGCTTGGGCTTGAGCAGATCCCAAATGACTTTGACAATGTTCTCGCCGGTGGGGTTGAGCGCACGGAACTCTGCGGTGTCTTTATTGAGATGTTTGTGATCGAACCGGTCTAGGACCTCAGCTTGGACCGTCTGCAGCAAAATACCGAGGTCCATGATCATGCCGGTGCAGGGATCGATTTCCCCGTGGACGGTGACCTCCAACTCGTAATTATGTCCGTGGCCGTGGAGGTTGTTGCACTTCCCGAACACCGCCCGGTTTTCCTGGTCGGAGAGGGCAGCGCTATGCAAGCGATGTGCAGCACTGAAACCAAAGGTTTTGGTGAGAGACGCCATAGTCCTCCCTTCGCCGGGGAACACGTCTGCCCAGAGGGTTGGTTCTTCGTACAACGTGAGACGGGAGAGATTGCGTGCCTCGTTCTCCGCATGGAGGGTACCTTCGATGCGGTCGCGCATATAGGACGCTAAGTTCTCAGTTGTAGGGATGCGATCGTGAAACGCGGGGTGATCGAGGTTGATGAATTTGTGGTCGAACTCGCCACTGACCTCCTTCAAGATGCGATCAAGTTCTTTGATGTTGATCACCATGCCGGTGCGAGGATCGACCTGACCTCTGAGGGTGACGCGCAGCACGTAGTTATGCCCATGTCCGTAGGGGCTGACACATTTGCCAAAGGTACGGCGATTCTCCTCCTCTGAGAAGGCTGGGTTCCAGTACCGATGAGAAGCTTCAAACTCGACTAGGCGAGTGAGGTAGTGCATTGCGTGTCCGTATATTTGCGCTGGGAGGTCACAATGCAGAAATCAAACCTGAGGGTCAAGTGGGGAAGAACGAGTGAACAGCTTGAGCAAGGAAGAAGTCGCTGTCGCAGAGAAAATTTACATAATCCCGCGGGGAGGACGTGTATTACTAGGCTTCGCATGTCAAGAGCGCGATCTCGCGGGGAGTGAAGATCCGTACACGTTGTCCGGTTACCCCGAGGCCGCGGTTCACATAGAGAAGTCTGCCTTTGTGTGAGTAGAGCCCGCGGGGGAAGCGAGTGATGAAGCGGGCGAGGTTAAAGCGACCTTGCCATCCTGGTAAGGCAATTTGCCCGCCATGGGTGTGACCGGATAGGGTCAGCAGGAAGCCTTCGCTGGCAGCCTGCGGGAATAAGTCTGGACGGTGAGAGAGGAGGATGCGAGGGGAAGTGATGGGCATTGAGGAAACGAGATCGGAGAGGAGGGGTAGGGTATCAAGGCCGCGAGCCCAGTCTTTGCCGCGATCTTCGAGGCCGACAATATGCAGCGGAAGCCCGTTGATAGTGATCTGGGCGATCTGGTCGCGCAGCAAAGTGATGTGCGTATAACGGGCCAAACCTTCGGCGACTGCTTGGGATCCGGCATAGACGTCGTGGTTGCCTAAACAGGCAAAGACTCCATAGCGCGCTGTCAGTTGATTGAGAAGAGGAAAAAATTCGGGGATATAGGCAGGGTTTGCATCGAGGAGGTCGCCAGTGAGAAACACAAGGTCTGGGACGAGAGCATTGGCGCGAGCGAAGTAGTTTTGCAGTTCGCCAACGCTGAGGTTGGAACCGATGTGGAGGTCGCTGAGGTGCAAGAGTTTGAGTCCTTGCCAGGCTTCGGGCCAATCAGGCAGGGACAGGGTCAAGCGGGTGATTTGCAGTTGTTGTTGGCCTCGGGTGTAGCCGTAGACAAAAGCCAGCGTAATCGTAGCGACTCCCAGGTTGCTGGCCCAGCGCAGACTTTCCGACACTGAGGTCTGAACTTGCGTGATGCTAATTTGCATGCCGGCGATGGCGACGCCGATCATTTGACAGCCGAGCGAGAGGACGAGCCATATTCCGCCGCAGAGCAAGAGAAAGACTAAACAGAAGACGGCAGTGAAGCCATAGGCAAAATAGAGTCGGATGGGGAGACGGAGGAGCGAAGGGAGGTGAGGAATGCGGCGCAAGGAGCGAAGGACAGCGAGGTTGAGGACGAAGAGGAAGGTGGGGAGCAGTACATAGAGGGGCGGCATAAGTGTTAAGAGAGGAGCAGAGGTGGTGCTGGTGAGGAGCCAGAGAGGGACGGTCCACTGGGCGATGCTGATGCAGACAAGCAAGAGGGTGAAAAAGTGCATAAAAAGGAAGCGCCAGCGCACGGCTTGGTTATGAGGGAAGGCTATGGTTGGCGCGGTGTGTTCGTGAGATTGCGTCACCGGTTTTACTCGCGTGGATAGGGAAAATTTGCGGTCAGAAAAGAGGTTGGGGTACAAACTAAGGTCCTGGTGTTTGACAACAGGTCTTACCTTAGCGGGTCGGTTCTGGAGGTCAAGATAGGGAAGATTTGGATAGCCGAGGATAGGTTACAGGTCCGTGCCTGACAGTGCCTGGAGAACGCGTATGATCTTGGCAATTTCTTCGGTCCTTACGTCTTCGGGAAATTCGAGTACGGCGCGCCGACCAATTCCCAGAGGGATTTCCTGACGACAGTGAGTCTGGGGTTCGTCTTTGCGGCGCTCTTGTTCTGAAAGCAGGTCTTTGGGCTGTAGTGGTTCGGGATGGCTGACTTGCAGCGGGGTAAGGATAGGTGGAGCAGGGGAGTAGGAGGAAGGCAGTGGACGTCCTTGGCTCAGACCGGCGAAACGGCAGGATTCTAGAAACGCCTTGGCTACGGTTTCGGCATTCTTTTTAGTGAAGCGATATTTCAGGACCAATTGATTGGTAAGGTTAATATCGGAGGGCAGGCCACTATTCTCGTACTGAGCGAGCAAGCTTTGAAAGATGGTGGGGCGTCCCAAGGCCTCCCGTAAGCCACGTCGGCGTTCGCTCTCGTCGGTGGCGTGATCAATACGGAGGAAGAGATCACTGACCCGCAGATCTTTCCCCAGAGGATCGAGAAGCCCGTACTGGCGAAGGCTGCTGAGTTTACGATTAAAGGGGCCAGACTGGGCGGCGAGGCCGAGATGTTCTGCTATAGACTCGCGGCTAATAAGAACCTGCCCTTCCGCACGAAAGATCTTTCGCGCATCCTCCTGACAGTCTTGTAGATCGTATGCTGGAGCATTAGGGCTTTTGGGGCGATGCCTTTTTCGATTTATTAGATCAGTGTCCATTTTTTCTCCAAAATAATTATTCACGGTTTTGTGTGGGTGTGAAAAGAGCAAATATTTATCTATTTCTCTTATTGCTTTGGTTATTTTTAGACAAAAAATGTCCTTTGGTAAAGACCTTCAGTTAATATTCTTCACTGAGTTGGCTAATGGAAAAATAGAAAGAGAACAGATAAAAAACGTGAAAAAATCTATAGTTAGAGATTTTTAACGGCCTTTTGCTTCTACTTGCGAGGGGGTTTGGGGGAAAATGTTTTTTGTTTGACTTAATTATTTCTATTTAATATCTTTTTAAAAGTAATAATTAGCTGTTTTTTATATATAAAATAGCTTTAATTAGGGAAAATTTAAAATTACTATAGCGAAAAATTATTTAAATTAAAATTAAATGGCTGAAAAAATTTGCCTATAATAAGTAATTATTAGAAATAAGTTCCTTATTTATGTCTTTTATGGCGCGCGGGGATTTTGTCTTTGCTGTGAAGCCGGAGCGGGCTCTCTCAGAGTGGCGCTCCGCTTGGCGCCTGTAGCGCCCGCGGAGCGCCACTCTTCGTTCGGGTTGGGGTAAGTTAGGGGGCACTGCCCTGCCCCGAGTCCCTTCTCGGTGAATAAGGGGGGGCTCTCGGTTTCTCTCCTCAGGGCAGCTATTCTGTAGCTGAGATATTATTCTTGTGAGGTTTCAGGTCGTTGGGAAAATCCCATTCGGACGGTCATTTTCCGCCCGAGATGAGGTGCCGCGGGCAGCTTGCCTGCCCGGGCGCAGCTTTTTCCGCAAGTGTTGATTGGCTGAGGGAACGCCGGATGATTTCTGTTGGTAGCAACGATATAGTTCAGGCAACTCCGGCAGTAAAAGGGGAGGGCATGGAAAAAATCTCTGTCGTTGTGGTTGACGATCACCCGATCTTTCTCGCAGGCCTGCAGCAACTTTTCAAGAAACAGCCAGACTTTGAACTCGTAGGGGTAGCCGAGAGCGCGATCCAGCTTGAAACAGTGCTAGCGGAGGCCAAGCCAGCCGTCATTCTCATGGACATCGAAATGCCTGAGCGGGATGGTATCAGCGCCACCGCGTTTGTGCGAAAGCACGCTCCTAGCACTAAGGTGGTCATGCTGACCGGGTATGACAACCCAGACCTAATTTTTCGAGCTCTCAAAGCTGGAGCGGTGGGCTATCTACTGAAGAATACGCGCTCCAAAGAAATCCTCGACACCCTACGCAGGGTTGCCGCTGGCGAATTGTTTCTCAATCCCGAACTGGCCGGCAAGTTTCTGCGTGAGTTTCAAAAAGACCAGCATATAGAGGAGATCCGCCGGCTGGTGCAAACCCTAACCGCGCGAGAAGAAGAAGTGCTGCGATTGGTGGCGACCGGGGCGAATAATCGCGAGATCGGGCAGCGCCTCTTCATTAGTGAGCTGACGGTCAAGATGCATCTGGCGAGTATCTTCCGCAAGCTCCAAGTCAACGACCGCACAAAGGCCGCGATTCTCGCGCTCAAGGCCGGCTTGAGTACGCCATGAAGGATGCGGGGATATATTGCCGTTGGTTTTGGCTTGTCTTCCTCCTGAACGTAAGTGCGCGCCCCGTTGCCGCTGCCGGTCCGTCTGACGCCTTCGCGACCGTTCAGGAGCTTCTGGGGCAGTGTCAGGCGGCCTATTACCGGCTGGTGGATTATCGAGGCACGCTGCGTCGGGAAGTGTGGGAAGGGGGAGCAGCGCCGCGCCAGGACGAAATTGATGTCGTATTCCGCAAACCTGGGTTTCTGTCGCTGCGCTGGCAGGCCGGACTTTACAAAGGGACAGAACTGCTGACCAGACCGGCGTGGAACCACGGCAATCTGCTCATCAAATTAGGGGAGTGGTTTTCTTATATCACTGTCAGTATATCACCGGTTGAGGCGGGAGAGCCCTTTGTGCCAATGCTCAAAGATATGAGCGAATGGTTGACTGCCCTGACCATGCTGGCGCAGCGGCCGGCGTTGGATCCGAGTCTGCGACTACTCGAAGTGCGTCTCTCTGACCCCACTTTGGCGGAGGGACAGGTGCTGCTGTCGGTGCCCGCCTTTCTGATTCCGTTTCGTGACAATACCGTGACTGCGTATGAGTTTGTGATCGAACGGGGAACGGGGGTGCCGGTCGAATTAGTGTTGCGTGGGGCGGGTGGTGAAGTACGCCAGAGGCTGACGTTCACCGACTTACAAGTTAATGTTGGGGTAGCCGTACAAGCCTTTGATCGAGGGACGGACGCTGAGGGGTTCCGGACTCTGCCTCAGACCGAAGCTGACATTGACATGCGGGGATTTATTCAGAACTGGCAGCATCGCTACGGGGAAGTCGCAGATTACACCGGCGTGTGGGTGGCTGAAGAGCGCCGAGGAGAGCGGCTGATGCGCAGCCAGGCCGCTTTTAAGTTCCGCAAGCCATTCGATTTGTATCTTGATTGGGGGGCTGAGAGTGGTGGGATACGTTCAGCCCTGCTGCGGCAAGGATGGAATGCTGGGCGCCTGCGGGTGCGCACCGCATTTTGGGGCATTCCGTTGATCGGCGACCTTGCCCCGGAAGGTTATCTGGCGCGACGCGGATATCACTATCCGCTCACTGAATTCGGCCTCAATCGCTTGGTCGAGAGGTTGCAAGAACAATTGTTACACGCATGGTTGCAAGGAGACTTGTCCATGCGCTTTCATGGGGTCCAGGATTACGAGGATAGTCCGTGTTATATGCTGGAATTCCTTTTTCCCGCCAGCCAGTGGCGCGAATACGCCCACGCACGTGTCGTGATATATTGGGATGTGGCGCAGCGAGTGCCTGTGAAAAGCGAGGCGTTTGACTGGGCAGATCAACTCGACGAGCGATATGAGTTTCACCAGTTGCGATTCAATGTTTCGCTCAGTGATGCCGAATTCGATCCAACCAATCCTACCTCTGGGTTCTTGCTCTTCGAGCATGCTCCGCGGCTCGACCGCTTTCTCACCGGGAGAGAGTAATGGCCGAGCTGTCTGCGGTCCCCGGGCCGCACGTGGGAGGAGTTGTGTTGGGCTCTGCTGGCCTCCTGTTAGCTGCGGTAGGGCTGTTGGCTTTCAATCTCGGCTATGTAGGGCTGTATACCGCCTTCGTCCCTCTTTTATGTGTCGGTACCCTACTTTTTGTCGAAGTAGGGGAGGACTTTTTTCTCTCTTTACTGTTACTGGCGGTCACAGGAACGCTCGTGTACGCAGTTGGTCTGTTTGCCCTCCCCCTCGTGGTTGGTAGCGTGCTGATGACCGCACCCATCGCCGTCTTGCTGCGGCGCTGGGGAGGGACGGCATTGCCCAACGTCGTGAGCTGTGACCCTCGGCCAGGGTGGCGAATGCTGGAGTTCCTGGCAGTGCTGCTCGGTGCCCTCGGCGCTCGTTACGTGCTTTACCGCTCTGGAGGCGGGCGGCTTCCTTTCCGGATCAGTGAGTTCGAATCTCTGGCTCGATTTGTCATTAGTGAGGTAGGAGGATGGGTGGTGTTCGCACTGGGATATGGCCTGCAACACCGAACTCGTTACGGTGTCTTATACTCGCCGCAGGTTGATTTCGCCGCGAGTCTCCCCTCTCTGCTGGCCACCGGGCTGTTTCTCGTATCGCCTCACGTCGCAATGATGACTCTGGGGCTGAACACCTTTGGCGTGGCTGGGTTGTATGTGGCGACGCTGCCAGTTGGTGCCGCCCATCTGTTGATGCGTACCCTCACGCTGCGCCGGGCTGAGATCGAGCGGCAAAACCTGCGTTTGCAGAGAATGAACCTCGAACTTGCCCGCGGCGAGCGAATGGCGGCAATCGGGCAGATGTCCTCGGCCATTTCGCATCAGATCTTGCAGAAAGTCGGACTGCTGGGGTTGCACTGCGATTTGCTCCGTGACGTCCTCCAGGATGGGTCGGCTGCGCCGACAGCACTTGTTGCTGAAGCCCGCGGGCGGGTGGAGCAGCTAGACGCGGCCATTACCGACCTCAATACCACGCTCTCTGATTTATTGATTTTTTCGCGGGATTTCGTCCTGCATCGGCAGCCTTGTTCCCTTGAGGCCTTACTACGTGAACTAACAGAAGAGGTTCGAGAGGTCGCCGCGACACGCCAAATCACCGTAGAGTACCAAAGCGAAGGCGGACAGACTGATTTTCTGTTGGACCGTATCAAACTGAAACAGGCCCTTCTCAACCTCTTAACGAATGCCCTGGATGCCGCGCAGTCCCCAGGGCAGGTCAATGTCGTGCTCCGCGTGGAAGGCGGGCGCGTATACGTGGCGGTTATCGACCAAGGAACCGGTATTCCTGAAGCGGATTTGGAGCGGTTGTTTTCTCCGTTCTTTTCTACAAAAGAAAAGGGAACAGGATTAGGATTGACTTTTGCCCAAAAGATTGTGGAATTGCATGGGGGAACACTGACCGCTCACAACAACCCGGAAGGCGGGGCAACTTTTCTGATTGAACTTCCGGTGCTGATCCCTGAAGGGCAAAGCTGATGGAACTCTCTGGTAAAGTCGCGCTGGTCACCGGAGCGGCACGGCGTCTTGGTCGTGCAATTGCGTTGACCTTAGCCGCGGAGGGAGCGGACGTTGTGCTGCACGTGCACTCCTCGTCGGGCGAGGATCTTGCTCGTGAGATAACGAGCATGGGACGGCAGGCTTGGCGTGTCCATGCCGATCTGTCGTGTCCAGCAGAAGCCTATCGGTTGAGTCGAACGGTGGAGACTCTCACAGGTCGCGTGGATATCCTGGTGAATAACGCTGCTGTGTTTTTTCCCACGCCGCTGCCCACCCTGACTGTCCATACATGGCAAACAGTTTTGCACACGAATCTCACCGCGCCATTCGTGCTCTCCCTACTTTTGGGGCGTGCCATGCGTGAGCGTGGTATGGGGAAAATCATTCAACTCGGCGACTGGAGCGGGAAGCGCCCGCTCCCTGGCTATCTGTCCTACTGTGTGTCTAAAGGGGGGGTATTGGCTTTGACTCAGGTCCTGGCTAAAGCGTTTGCTCCTCAGGTGCAGGTGAACGCAGTTGCTCCAGGGCCGGTTTTGCCTCCGGACGATTATACCGCCACTGCGCGTCGCGCCCTGATTCGGCACACGCCCTTGAAGCGATTGGGCCAGGTAGGAGATGTCGCTCGAGCGGTGCGCTTTCTGATAACCGCAGGGGATTTCATGACTGGGGCGATTTACTTAGTGGACGGCGGCTGGTTGGCGAGTGCGCCTGAGGGCACGAGCACTTCCCGGTAAGTGGTCTGACAGGGCGGCCCGGAAGCGAAGTGGTAGATGTAGCGATCTTCACGGCTTGAGTACGCCAATAGGGTCGAGGAACACGTTCCATATCCGTCGAGATGGAGGCAAAGACCGGTGCGGGGATCCTGGGCCTCCGCGTGGTCCGCCAAGATCGGATGCAACTGCGCGAACAAGTCCGGCAAGAGAGGTGGGGTGCTGCGGTAATCCCGGCTCACTTGCAGAAAACGCGAGGAGAAGCGAGCAATCCGAGGACAGTCTGGATCGTTGAGATTGAGGTTGGTGATCATGTACACACCTGGAGTGAGATGACGAACCTGCAGGGTGTGGTCGTCTGGGTATATCAAAGAGGCAGCCGACGGGTCGGCGATCACAAGGCTAAAGGGGTTGTACTGCGCGGCCGACTGCGCGGTGACACACTGCAAGGCCGTGTGGGCGGATTGGTGTTTGAGGGCATCGAGGCACAAGAGCCCGCGCGATCGGCAGCGCGGATCTGCCGAATTTTGCGCTCGTCGGTTGAGGACGGCGGCCAGTAGGCCATGCTCGTTGATCCCCAGCCAGGTCCCTCCGGCAAGGAGGTCTTGCCCGCCATAGATCCACGGGGAGGAAGCAAGCAAGGTCGGGGGTGAGGAAGGGCGAGTGAGCGCTTCGTCGCGGTTGGCGGCGATGACAAGCGGATATTGGGGAAAGACACGGAAATAAACAACCAGGGTGCACATTGTGGGGGCGAATTATAAAGCGATCCCCGGCGTTTATGCAAGGGTGTCACCCCGATATCGCGTTGTCTTTCCGTAGGCCCTATGCTATGGTCGCCAAAATTGGTTGTCGGGAGGAAGGATGTTCAATTCTATCGAGCATGTGATCACCAAATTCGCTGAGCAGAAATATATCTGCAATAGGCGGATCGCGACCATCGTGTACCTGGCGAGCTCCCTACGGAAACCGATTCTGGTTGAGGGACCGGCTGGGGTCGGTAAGACAGAACTCGCCAAGGTTATTGCTGCGGCGCTTGATTGTGAACTGATCCGGTTGCAGTGCTACGAAGGGTTAGATGAAGCCAAGGCGCTCTACGAATGGGAATATGCCAAGCAACTGCTCTATACCCAGATCCTCAAGGAAAAAATTAGCGAAGTGCTCTCCGGCACGGTCTCGCTAAAGGATGCCGTCGACCGTATCGCCGACCAGGACAGCGTCTTTTTCTCGCCGAAGTTCATTTTGCCGCGGCCGCTTCTGCAGGCAATTTCGAGTGAGCATCCCCTGGTGTTATTGATTGACGAAATTGACAAATCAGACAGTGAGTTTGAGGCGTTCTTGTTGGAAGTGCTGAGCGATTTTCAGGTGAGCGTGCCGGAGTTGGGCACGATCCGAGCGAAGCAGATCCCGCTGGTAGTTTTGACCAGTAACAACACACGAGAGTTGTCCGATGCACTCAAACGTCGGTGTCTCCATCTGTTTATTGATTTTCCGGATCGTCAGCAAGAATTGGAGATTGTCAAGCTGAAGGTGCCGGGGATTGCCGAGCAACTGGCCGACGAGGTTGTCGATGTGGTGCAGAGCATCCGTAAGTTGGACCTCAAGAAAACCCCCAGCATCAGCGAGACGCTGGACTGGGCCAAAGCCCTGACGCTGCTGAATGTGCATCGCTTGGAGGAGTCCCTGGTGAATGAGACCCTCAACACGATTCTTAAGTATGAGGGCGATATCCGGAAGGCAGAGGCGGAACTCAAAGATTTTCTGCACAAGCAGAAAACCAAGGCGAAAACTCCGTCCCCGCAGGGGGATAAGGATCTCCTACACTAAGTCTGGCGAGGGCTCGTCATGGACGACAAGTTCATTGAGTTTACCCATCTTCTGCGTCACAATGGCCTGAAGGTGTCGGCAGCGGAGAACATGGACACCTTTGCGGCGCTCGGACTAATCGGTATTGCCGACCGCCAGACGCTCAAAGATACGCTCCGCGCTACGTTGGTGAAACGGGTCGTGGATATTCCGGTTTATGATGAACTCTTCGACCTGTATTTTACCGGGCTCGGTGAGATGATCAAGGCAGCGGGCGCGGCGACGATGCAAGCCATGGACATGTCGCCAGAGGAGTTCCAACGGTTTCTGGAACAACTTGAAGAGGCGCTGAAGAATATGGGCGCCGACCTCTCGGAACTCGCTCGTTCCTTGCTCACTAATAATACCGGTCAACTTGAACGGCTCCTCCGTGAAGCCGCTCAGAATGCCAATCTCCAAGACATCCAACGGTCGTTTCAAGAGGGGCAGTTTGCCAATGCCTTGGCGCAATTGCTCGGATTTGGTCAACTCACCCGCGAACTTGCTGCCCTGAAAGACGCTCTGCAGCAAGCCGGGTTGAGTCCGGAACAGATCGAGCAGCTCTCTGCCTATATCGACCAGCGCCTACAGGACTTGGCGCACATGGTCCGGAGCTACGTGCGGGCTGAGTTGGAGAAGCAGGATGCCCAGCTGCGAGAAAACCAGAAGATGCGCAGTCTGGCGGACAAGAGTTTCTATTATCTCTCCGAGGATGAGATCCGCAAGATGAAGGAGGCGGTGGCAAAGTTGGCGCAGCGTCTCAAACATGTCATTGCCATCCGTCGCAAGCGCGCTAAACGTGGCCGTTTCGATCTTCAGCAAACTCTGCGGAAAAACTTACAGTATGGGGGCGTCCCTTTTCACGTGGTGTTGGACCGGAAAAAGAAGGAAAAACCTCAGGTCGTCATCCTCTGTGATGTGTCGGATTCGGTACGAAACGTCTCGCGCTTTATGCTGCAATTTGTGTACTCTGTACAGGACCTCTACGCGCGCGTGCGCAGCTTCATCTTCGTGGCCGATCTCGGAGAAGTCACTCGGTTGTTTGAAGACAATGAGATTCATGCGGCCATCGATCTTGCCTTACGGGGCAATATTATCAACATCTATGCGCACTCGGATTTTGGCCGCGCGTTCCGTACGTTCCACCGCGATTTTCTGTCGGTTATCAATAAGCGGACGACAGTGCTTGTTTTAGGAGACGCCCGGAATAACTATAATTTGCCGCACGAGTGGGTTGTCCGGGATGTGCAACAACGCGCGAAACAGGTGATCTGGTTGAATCCGGAAAGCCGGTTGACCTGGGGGTTTGGGGATAGCGAGATGGATCGGTACGCGCCGTACTGTGATCTGGTTGAAGAGTGCCGAAATCTGAACCAACTGTACCGAGTGATTGATAAACTAGTGACCACCTAAGACTACTGTGCTCAGAGGACAATCCTCACTCAGTCCAAGGGGGTGATATGGACCGAGACGACTTTATTGAGATGCGGGTTGGGGGTCTGACCCTTGATCCGGTGACCAAGACTCCTATAGTGATTCTCAAGGATGCAGAGAACAAACTGAACCTGCCAATTTGGATCGGGCTCATGGAGGCGACCGCGATGGCGACCGAACTCGAAGGAATCAAGATGGCTCGGCCAATGACCCATGATCTCTTGCGCAACCTGATTGTCGACCTCGGGGGAGTGGTTGAGTCCATTGAAGTGACAGATCTCAGAGACAATACGTACTATGCGGTGATTTGTTTGCAAGCGGGAGGAAGGAAGGTATTGATCGACTCTCGGCCAAGCGACGCGATCTCTCTGGCCTTGCGTACAAAAAGTCCGATCTTTGTTGCCAAGCGGGTCCTAGAAGCGTCGAGTGTCCTTCAACAGTCGGAAGAGACGCAGGAAAAGAATCTGTCTAATGTCTCAAGAGATAAATGGGCGGATATTTTAGAAAAGATGTCTCCAGACGACTTTAAATACAAAATGTAAACACTAGTCTGACAGGATTGTTTCAAGAGCCATGGGGTCACATGTAAAGAAAGTCTCCGTTTCTCTGGTACGTCGTCCGGTAGACGAAGCGCCATCGCTGATACAGTGGTTCTCGCAGGTACTACAGCTACTCCAGCAGCATCGTCTTGCCGCTGGAGTAGGAATCGGCGGGGTATTGTGCCTTGTGGTGGGAATGGTCGTACTATGGCTCTATTGGGGAGAGCGCCACAGGGAGGGACTACGGGAACTACAGGCAGGTGTCCTCTCTCTGCAAAGTGGCGACGCTGGCAAAGCCGCGGCTGAATTGGCAATTGCAGAGCAGGAGCTAACGGCTAATGGAGATGGGTACTTAATCCAACTGGTGCATTTTAAGTTGGGTCAGGTGGCGGAACAACAAGGCGACCTTGCTCGATCTCGTCAACATTATGAACAAAGTTCCGCACTGGATGGTCCGCTGAAGGCAGATGCGCTGTTGGCCATGGCGCATGTCCTGGCCGTCATGAAGGAGGAAAGTGCCTCTATTTCATATTACAAGAAATTTTTGGAACAATATCAGGATTCTCCTCTGGCCGAAATGGTACGACAGAAAGTAGGCGATAAGTGAGAGAAGAGAAAGATAAACGTACATTTTATGTCTGATAAGATATATTATGTAAAACTAACCCATCTCTAAAAGATTTCCCCTCTTGAAGTTATCGGCCCACGCAACCGTTCCTTAAAGCTGGCCTCGCATTCGCGACAGCGATAGTCCGCCAGGGGGTCCCGACGGTTATGGGAGTGTTGCCCTTCGGGCAGACAGTGTTTGTGGGACAGTGCAGCCCTTTTGGAAACCTCGACTAACTATGTCTCTATGGCTCTATAAATTCGTGAGTTGTAGAAAAAATAAGTAGACTATAGTCAAAAAATTTAATTCCTAAAAATAATTCACTAAATTATTTCTATTTTTGGGGGAATAGGGAAAGTATTGAGGGTAAGAATTTTGGGGAATAACAAATTTGACTATACTCAATATAGAATTATTTCGAACGAAAATAGACTTCAC
>JBGPOI010000044.1:0-17432 GCA_041487975.1 Binatia bacterium
ATTGGCGCCATGAATCTTGTTGCTAGTGGGATGGGCGGATCTCGGGAAAGCCTGCTACAGAAGGAGGGTGGACAGTACGCGCCCTCCGTGGCAAAGCTGGGGGGGATCACTGCTGATAAAAATTCTTCGTGGAGGAACACCCATGCAGTTTTTGTTACTTGCTCATATTGTTGAAGGCACCCCGGACGACCGGATTGCGCCACTTCTCAAAGACGAGTCCTTGCGAGCGTGGGAACTCCATGCCGCCGGCCTTTTTCGCTCGCTCCTGTCCCGTACGGACAAGCGCGGCGTCGTCGGCATGCTTGAGGCTGCGGACCTGGCGGAAGCGACGAAAGCGATCGAGTCGCTGCCGCTGGTGAAAGCCGGAGTGCTAGCGACCGAGATCATCCCGCTGAAGCCGTATGTCGGGTTTGAGCGCCTGTTCGCCAAGTGAAGGGAACTCCGGTGTTCGCGGGAATCGACCGCAATCTGATCGTCGTGTCCAACCCGTTCAGCGAATGAAGGAGGGCTGTAAATGAAAGCGATGGTGATTGTTCCTGATCCGCAAGGAAAGGGAGGCACGCTGGAATGGCGAGACGTCCCTGAGCCGAAGCTCCAGCCGGGTCAGTTGTTGATCCGGGTGAAGGCGACAGCGCTAAACCGCGCCGACCTCTACCAGCGCCAAGGACTGTACCCAACGTCGGCCGCGGCTACTACCAACACGTCGACGATCGCCGGTCTGGAGACCGCCGGCGAGGTCGCGGACATGGGCGAGGGAGTGACGGGATTCGCGATTGGCGATCGCGTCATGAGCATGTGCTTCGGCGGATATGCCGAGTTCACGGCGGTGGATCACCGCGTGGCGGTCCGCGTGCCCGAGCGTCTGAGTTGGCAAGAAGCGGCGGCGATTCCGGTTTCCTACATGACGGAACACGACGCGCTCGTCACCAATGCGCGCTTGCAAGCGGGCGAATCGGTGTTAATCAATGCCGCCTCGTCGGGCGTTGGCGTCGCCGCGATCCAGATCGCCAAGCTCTTCGGTGCCAAGCCGGTCATTGGCACCGGAGGCGTCTCAGAGAAACTCACAGCCCTTGCTCCGGTGGGTATAGATCACGGGATCAACTACCGTACGGAGAACTTTACCGATGCGGTGCTCAAGCTCACCAATGGGAAGGGGGTGGACGTGATCATTGATCACGTCGGTGGTTCTCAACTCCAAGATAATCTACGCTGCTTGGCGTTGCGCGGTCGGCTGGTCAGCGTCGGGCGTCTGGGCGGAAATGTGAGCGAGATCAATCTCGATTTCCTGGCGCTGCGGCGATTGCGTCTCATCGGTGTGACGTTTCGCACGCGCACGATGGAGGAACGAGCTGAAGTCGCGCGGCGCTTTGCCGCCGATCTGCTACCGGCGCTGGCAGACGGACGTCTGCAGCCAGTGATCGACCGCGTCTTCCCACTCCAAGACGCGCGTGCGGCGCAAGAATACCTGGCCTCGAACGCGCAGATCGGTAAGATTGTCCTCATGGTGTGATACAGATGACGACGACACTGGTCGCCAACTGTCCTCTGATTGGTGACACACTCATCAGCCGCGTGTGATCTCAATTGTGTTAAGAAAGGAAAGCATTGCTATGGCCAAGCTGACAATCAATCGGAAAGAGTATTCCGTCGATGTCGATCCGGACACCCCGTTGCTGTGGGTGCTGCGGAACACGCTGAGCATGACCGGTACAAAATTTGGCTGTGGCATGGCACAGTGCGGGGCCTGCACCGTGCATGTGGAGGGTGAAGCCGTCCGTTCTTGTATTTTGCCGGTTTCGTTCGTCGAGGGGAAAAACGTGCTCACCATCGAAGGCTTGTCGCCCGATTCCAGCCATCCACTGCAACAGGCCTGGATCGCCGAAGAAGTTCCCCAGTGCGGATACTGCCAGTCGGGGCAAATTATGTCCGCCGCGGCCTTGCTGGCGCAGAAACCCACCCCGACCGATGTGGATATCGATGGCGCCATGTCCGGCAACATCTGTCGCTGTGGCACGTATCAACGCATTCGTCGCGCCATTCATCGCGCAGCCCAGATACAGGCAGAGAGGAGCGGAAAATGAACGAGATTATCAAGATCAGTCGGCGTACTTTTCTTAAAACGGGAGCAGCGATCGGCGGCGGCCTGGCCCTCGGGTTTACCTTTCCTCTTACTAACAGTGAGGCTGAAGCAGCAACAAAGAAGAGTGCGTTGTTTGCCCCGAACGCGTGGCTGCGGATCAGCACTGACGGCAAGGTCACGGTGATGCTGCATAAATCCGAGATGGGCCAGGGCATCATGACTTCCCTCCCCATGCTCGTGGCAGAAGAACTCGACGCCGACTGGACCAAAGTCAGGGCGGAGTTTGCCCCGGCCGACCCTGCGTATGTTTCATTGCCGATGGGCGAGCAAATGACAGGCGGGAGCAGTGCGATTCGCAGGTCGTGGGAGATGCTGCGCAAGGCAGGAGCAACGGCGCGCCAGATGCTGATAGCCGCAGCCGCGCAAACCTGGGACGTTGCCGCGGATACGTGCCGAACCGAGAACGGAGAAGTCATTCATCAATCGAGCGGCCGACGTCTTTCCTATGGTGCCCTCGCAAGCAAAGCGGCGAAGCTACCTGTACCGACAGAAGTCACCCTCAAAGAAGCCAAAGACTTTCGCATTCTTGGTACAAAGGTCGCACGGCTAGATACACCCGCCAAGGTGAACGGCAGTGCGGTGTTTGGCATCGACGTGCAGGTTCCGGACATGTTGATTGCGCGAGTGCTGCGCTGCCCGGTCTTTGGCGGGAAGGTCGCGCGCTTCGATGCCACGAAAGCGAAGACTATTCCAGGTGTTCGTCATGTGGTCCAGATCGAGAGTGGCATTGCCGTCGTCGCCAATGGCTACTGGCCGGCGAAGCTCGGACTGGAAGCGCTGGACGTGCAGTGGGACGAAGGTGCACTTGCTGAACTGAGTAGCAGCAACATCACCGCCATGTACAAGCAGTCGGCCGAACAAGCAGGCCTAGTGGTGCGCTCCGACGGTGAGGCGACGCGGACATTAGAAGGCGCGGCAAAAAAACTCGAAGCTGTATATGAAGTGCCCTACCTAGCGCACGCCACGATGGAGCCGATGAATTGTACCGCCCATGTCCGCAAAGACGGTTGTGACATCTGGGTGCCGACCCAGGGACAGACACGTACGCAGCAGACCGCCGCGAAAATCACCGGGTTGCGACCGGAAGCCATTAAGGTGCATACCACCTTGCTCGGCGGCGGGTTTGGGCGACGCTATGAACAAGATTTCGTCGCCGATGCGGTGCAGATCTCTCAAGCCATCGGCAAGCCGGTCAAGGTGATGTGGTCGCGCGAGGATGATATGCAGCATGATTTTTATCGCCCGGCGACCTACAACCGCTTGGCTGCGGGCTTGGATGCACAAGGCATGCCCATCGCGTGGACGCACCGTATTGTTAGTCCGTCCATCATGTCACGGTTATGGCCCCACCTGGTCCAGAACGGCAAGGATTTTACCTCGATCGAAGGAGCGGCAAACGTGCCGTACGCTATTCCTCATTCGCAGGTGGACTACGTCATGAAAGAGACCGGCATACCGGTCGGTCTCTGGCGTTCGGTGGGAAGCTCACAAAACGCGTTCATCACTGAATGTTTTCTTGATGAAATTGCCGTAACAGGGGGGAAAGACCCCTATGAACTCCGTCGCCAATTGCTCACCAACGCCGCTCGTCACAAAGCGGTGCTGGAACTGGCGGCGAGTAAAGCGGGGTGGGGCCAACCACTCCCCGAAGGCCGGTTCCGCGGGATTGCCGTGCATGAGTCGTTCGGTAGTTACGTCGCGGAAGTGGCCGAGGTCGCGGTGGCGAGCGATGGAAACGTGCGCGTACATCGAGTGGTCTGCGCGGTTGACTGCGGCATGGTGGTGAATCCCAACACTGTCGAAGCCCAGATGGAAGGAGCAATCGTCTATGGCTTAACGGCCGCGCTCAAAGGAGCCATCACCATTGGCAAAGGAAGAGTGCAGCAAAGCAATTTCCATGACTACCAGATGTTGCGCATGAACGAGATGCCGGTGATTGAGGTCCATATTCTGCCCAGTGCGGAAGCTCCGGGCGGCGTGGGAGAACCGGGGGTGCCGCCCCTCGCGCCGGCGGTCGCCAATGCCGTCTTTGCCGCGACGGGCAAGCGGATTCGCCAGTTGCCCATCCGCGCCGAAGAATTGAAGAAGAGTTGAGCGGTGAGGGCATCGAGCTGCACCGGGCCATAGGCTACCTCCTCTTCTTTTTGGGGAAATGGGAGAGCCGATTGAGCGCTTCTTGGAGGAACTCCGTGTAGCTCACTGCTGCAGGATAGCCCGGAGTCCGCTCCATGCCTTGTTCCTCTTTTGACGTCTCGAAGTTGAATACCCGCAGCAGCCACAGCACTTCGTAGAGGGTGAAGATCGGTGAGCCGACGAGTTCTCGACCGATCGTCCCGTACCCATCGACAAAGGCGGCGAACAATGCCGAGTCATGGGCAAGCTCGCCACCAGCGTGCTTTGCCGTCCAGTATTTCATTTTGACGAAGTCTAGATGCGCCGAGTCGATGACGGCATTATCCCAATCAATCACCGCCGCAATCGCATTGTTTCGCACCAGGATGTTCCCCGGCGAAAAATCGTTGTGTACCAGACACGGCGTGCAGGGCACTGGGTCAGGAATAGTAAGCTGCCCGAGCGCGTCCATGATTGAGCCGCGCAACCGCCCGCGCGCCGCCGCCACTTCTTTTTCTAGGGCGCTGTGGTAACGACCACTCCAACTGACCGGCTGCTGCCCTACTGAAAAAAAGTCCGAGTAGAAGGCTGAGAACGTGACGCGGTGTATGCGGGCTAATTGTTGCCCTGCTAACCGATACAACCGCGCCTGCGGTACGCTCTGCAACGGCACGCCTTCCACCCAGCGATACACACAATAGGGGTGCGCGAGACGCCGTCTCGACCAGTCATAATACAGCACTGCCGGCAACAGCCCATTAGCACTAGTCGTTGCGCCGCATTGCGCCGCGCGGATGGCTGAGAACGCTGCCGCCGCCTCCGTATCGTCTTTGACGTTCCCTACATGATCCAGCAGCCAGATGACGAAAGCCTCTTTGACCAGATCCGGCTCGTAGCGGTAGACCTGTTCGTGAATCCGCACGCGCAGAGCATAGTCCTGCCCATCGACCTCCACTTTGACAATCGTGTTAATGTTGCCCGAGAAAGCCTCGCACACGTGCACAGGGCGATCTCCCAACAGAGGCGCAAACACGGCTTCTATCTGCTGGAGAGCGAAAGGGCACTGCGGCGAAACGTTGCGGTCTAAGACGTTGCGGTCTAAGACGTTGTTGGTGCCCGCTCCGCGAGGATTGCGCATGGCTGGCCTTTCCTTATTGATAGTGCTAAGGCTTGCGTTAATTATTGCTCTTCATACCACTGAATAGCGCCACGCAAGCCTCGTTCCTCGCGGACTTTCTTGATCTCCTCGTTGCCTGGTCCAAAATGGAACAGCGCGTCGTACTCCGCGCCGGAGAGGACGGAGGTGCGGAATCCGCGGAAGTCCATCGCGCGGTTGATGGCCAACTTTTCCAGCTGGAGCTTCTGAGCCGGCACTTTCGTCACGCGCCGGGCATAGCTGTAAGTCTCTTCTTCAAGCTTGTCCGCCGGGAACGCGCGCGTGACAAAGCCCATCGCCTCCGCCTCTTTGCCGCTGATCTGGCTCCCGGGGAGGAAAGCTAAGTATTTGGTCCGATGCGGGCCGACCATCCAGTTCCAAAAGGCGCTGACATACCCAGCGCCCGCAGGGATGGAGGGAAAGCCAAGCCGCGCATTCTCGGCGGCAAAGATGATGTCCGTGCAAATGCACAACTGCGTGGCCCCGGCCAAGCAATAGCCATGCACCATCGCGATCACCGGTTTGGGCAGCTCACGCAACCGCAGCCAATTTTCCACATAGCGTTGCAACATCGCTCGGTCGTCATCGATAGTGAAGGGCTTGGATCGTCCACCGCCCCCACCGCTCAGGTCATAGCCGGTGGAAAAAGCGCGACCAGCGCCGCGGATGATCAACACTTTCATATCGGCATCGGCGGCTACCTCATCGAGAGCCTCAGAAAATTCTGCGATCAGCGACGAGCTTAGAGCGTTGAGCTTTTCGGGGCGGTTAAGCGTAAGGGTACCAATGCGGTCTTGCTTTTCTAACGTTACCACGGTCAGCGCCATACGGCCTCCTTTTCTCGTGCCCGCAGTCGGGCATCACGGTGTGTGCGGTGATCCTTAACCGTCCCTCAGGGAATCAAGACGATCTTGCCGTAGGCGTTCGCCTCAATCACCACATGATGCGCCCGCGGGGCGTCCGCTAAGGCAAACTCTTGCCCCACAATCGGCCGCAGCGTACCGTTGGCTAGCCCGGCGACCAGCGCCGCGTGAATGCGCGCGAGATCCTGGGCGGACACGTTCACCAGGCTCATTCCCAAAATAGCCGCGTCGCGATTCATGGCAATTCGCGGGTTAATCTCCACCGTCCCCTGATTGTTGGTGCCGCGATTGCCAACCACGACTACGCGCCCACCCGCAGCCAGCACGGCGAGATCATTGCCTAAATTCACGTTGGCTAGCATCTCCAGGATGACATCCACGCCCAGGCCATTGGTTAGCGTGAGCACCTGTTCCAGATACCCCGGCGCGCGATGGTCGAGCACGTGATGCGCGCCTTGTTCGGCCACCAGGCGTCGTCCCTGTTCCGTGCCGCCCGTGCCAATGACGGTCATGCCGGCGGCGCGGGCTAACTGTACCGCCGCAATGCCCACGCCACCGCTCGCGCCATGCACGAAGACTACCTCACCGGGAGCTGCTTGGGCCCGGTGAAAAAGGGCGCGATACGCTGTCGCGTAGGGCACGTTGACTCCGGCTCCCTGGGCGTAGGAGACCTGGGACGGCAGTGGATGTACTTGCGTCTCGTTACACAGGGCTTGCTCGGCATAAGTGCCACTGCGCGACCCGGCGAGGTATACGCGGTCGCCGACGGCCACGCGGCTGACGCCCTCGCCAATAGCGGCAATCACTCCCGCTCCGTCCGCACCCGGAGTATAGGGCACGGGCGGTTTGGGATAGATGCCTGAGCGGATATAAGTATCGACAGGATTTACTCCGGCCGCGTGCACGCGGACGACAACTTGGCCTGAACCGGGGTGCAGATCCGGGACATCTTCCACTCGCATGACTTCTGGAACGCCAAACTCACGAATGCGAATCGCTTTCATGGAACTTCTCCCTCACCGCCTTCGCTAGTGATGACCTCAGGTGTGTCTGCAGGGTGTAGCTGAGACCATTCCCTTGCGGTGAGCGTACACTATGAAGTACTATTCTGGCAGTCAAGTAGTTGTCTCTTCGTGCTCGAGTATCGTTTCCGAAACCGGAGGAAGGCAATGCAACTGGACATGATGCTCACCGTGCGTGCGTTTGCTGAGGCAGGCAGTCTGACCAACGCCGCTGAGGTGGCCCGCGCCGCTGAGGAGATGGGATTCGCGGCGCTGTGGGGTCTGGAAAACCAGCACGATCCGTTTCTGCCGCTGGCGGTTGCCGCGATCAACACCAGCACGATCAAACTCGGCACCGCCATCGCTTTGGCCTTTCCCCGCAGCCCGATGTCGCTGGCTTACACCTCCTGGGACTTGCAGGCGGCTTCCAACGGCCGCTTCATTCTTGGGCTGGGCACGCAAGTCAAAGGGCACAACGAGCGCCGCTTCAGCGTGAAGTGGGGTTCCCCCGGCCCTAAGCTGCGAGAAATTATTCTCGCTCTCCGCGCCATCTGGGACTGTTGGCAGAACGGTGGCAAGCTCAACTTCGTCGGTGATTTCTACCAGTTCACTCTTATGCCGCCGGCGTTTAACCCGGGACCCATCGCTCACCCGCACGTCCCGATCTATATTGCCGGCGTGAATCCCTACATGTGTCGGCTCGCCGGCGAGTTGTGTGAGGGGTTCCATGCCCACCCGTTTCACTCGGCGAAATACCTGCGCGAGGCGGTGTTGCCGCAGATCGAGCAAGGCGCCAAGAAGGCCGGGCGCAGCCGCACAGACGTGACCATTACCACCTCCGCTTTTGTCATCATGGGCGACAGTCAGAAAGAGGTGGACGAGATGCGTGAGAAGGTGCGGCAGCAGATTGCTTTCTATGCGTCCACCCGCACTTACAAACCGGTGCTCGACGTCCACGGTTGGGGAGATGTGTGCCTGCGGTTGAGCGAGAAAGCCGCCAAGGGAGAGTGGGAAGCCATGGCCAAAGAGATTACCGACGAGATGCTGGCGGAGTTTGCCGTAACCGGTGCGCCGGATGAGGTGCCGGGGATGCTCAAGGCGAAGTACGACGGGCTGCTCGATCGCGTGATGTTTTACCATACGGATCGCCCGGGCCAGAACGAGGCTCGCTGGCGGAAGATTATTGCGGCCTTTCAGACGTAGGAAAGAAGCTCACTACTGGTGCGGGCGTGCTTATTGGAAGGGCAGTGAATTTCCGCAGCGGACCCTATGCCGCTCGCGGCTGGATGCCTGGTAAACGAATGGGGTAGGAGCCGGAGCCATGACGCAGCCAATCCGGGAGTGGCCGGAATCGGACCGACCGCGCGAGAAGCTTCTGGAGAAAGGGCCGGCGACGCTCTCGAACGCCGAGCTGCTGGCGATCATCCTGCGCGTCGGCGATGCGAGTTCGCACAAGAGCGCGCTTGATTTTGGCCGCGAGCTGCTGCAACTGTTCGGGGAGTCGTTGCGCAGGCTTGAGGGGGCGAGCGCTCAAGAAATCTGTGCGCTCAAAGGCATCGGTCCTGCCAAAGCGGCGCAGATCAAAGCCGCCTTGGAACTGGGCAAACGCTTCGCCGAGGAGGAGCTCAAGCGGGGAGAACAGTTTCGCTCAAGCGCGGATGTGTTCAATCATTACCGCGAACATCTGGGCGGTCTGAAGAAAGAAGAGTTTCACGTCCTGCTGCTGGACGCGAAGAACCGGATAATTAGAGACGTGCGCGTGTCCGAAGGGTCGCTTACTTCCTCCCTGGTTCACCCTCGCGAAGTGTTTCACCCGGTGATTCGCGAATCCGCCGCTGCCGTCATCCTCGTGCACAACCATCCGAGCGGCGATCCCTTGCCAAGTCAGGAAGACTTGCAAATCACCCGCCGCTTGCGAGAAATCGGCGAAGTGATGGGCGTGCGCGTCCTCGACCACGTGATCGTGGGCAAAGGCAAATACGTCAGCTTTGTAGACGATGGGTATTGGGATCGTTAAGGAAAAAAGAATGGGCCTGAACCGCAGCCTGATCGGCAAGCAATATCCTCCGCAAGATTATGGGGTCACCGCGGAAGCGACGATGAGGTACGCCCGCGCGTACAACGAGGACAATCCCAGGTTCTTCGATAGCACCAGACCGGGCGGCATCATTGCGCCGCCGATGTTTGGTGTGGTGATGGGCTGGCTGCCGATCATTGTAGTGATGTCCGACAACGACCTGGGAGTGGATTTACTGCACCTGCTCCACGGCGAGCAGGATATGTATTTCCACCGCACTGTGGCTCCTGGAGACATTGTGACCAGCACGGCCAAGATCCTCACCATCGGGGGGAAGGCCACCGGAGAATCCTTGGTGCTGGAAGTCTGTTGCACGAACCAGCGGGGGGAACTGGTGCAACAAATGCTCTTTACCGCTTTCATCCGTGGCCGGGGGAAGAGGGACAAGCGCAACGACGAGCAGAGCGAAGAGCCGCCCTCAGGCGAGCCATTCCTCCGCGTCTCCCAATCAATCGACGCCGATCAGACCCATCGCTATGCGCAGGCGTCCGGTGACCAGAACCCGATCCACGTTGATGAGCACATGGCCAAGATGGCTGGTCTGCCCGGTATTATCGTGCATGGTCTCTGTACGATGGCCTTCACCTCGAAGGTCATGATCGACCATTTGTGTGACCGCGACCCACGCCGGCTCAAACGCCTACGCGCGCACTTTTCTCGTCCTGTATTTCCGGGGCAGACGATCATCACCGCGATCTGGCCGCGACCGGATCGCGGCGGTCTCAAGGTGTATGCGTATGAAACCGACAACCCCGACGGAAAGGTAGTAATAAAAGACGGGATTGTCGAGGTGGCAACCCGCTAGAAAGGAATGTCATCGTCTGGTATCGGCCCGCCACCGAAGTCATCAAAGCCTCCGCCGCCGGATCCCCCGCCTTCGGGCTGTCCGGAACGTCCGCCGCCACCACCGCCACCACCGAGAAACTGTACGCGCTGAGCGACGACCTCGGTGATGTAACGCTTGTTCCCATCTTTGTCGTCGTAACTGTGCGAGCGGATCGCCCCTTCGATGTACACCTGGCGGCCCTTGGCCAGGTATTGGCCACAGTTCTCGGCCTGTTTGCCCCACACAACGATGTTATGCCATTCGGTCCGTTCCTGCCGCCCACTTTCCTGGTCCGTCCACGAATCGGTCGTGGCTAGTGGAAACTTCGCCACTGCCCGTCCGCTCGGGGTGAAACGCACCTCCGGGTCTTTGCCTAAGTTGCCAACGAGAATCACTTTATTGACCGAGGCCATGGCGGGTTCCTCCTACCGGCACCGTAACAACCCGGGTTTTTGAAGTCAATCATTCTTGCTCGTCTTTTCTTGCCTCTACTACATGTTGATGCTTAAATGACGGCCTTTTAGGCTTTCGTGGCTGTTTTCGGGGGTGAGGTAATGCTGAGTCAGAGGAAAAGACAACATCTACAGTATCTCTATCATGGGGGTGGGATATCAGCAGTACTGGCTTGGCTTGTTCGGGCTCTTCTCACCCCTTTCTACCAGCGCGAAGTGCGATATGTGGTTGCACGGAAAATACCAGAACGAAGTCCGCTCGACTCTGTGACTAGGGAAAAGAAGAGTACGAATGGCGAGTGTCTGACCTTAGAGTCCTTGGAAGCCCTCCGGGCGGTGGAGGGAGAAATTCCCTCTTCGCTCACCTACTCAGTGGAGAGTCTGCGAAAACACTTGGCGCAAGGTTGTGTGATCTTTCTCATATTCTGTCCGAAGGACACCGGGCAGGAGAGGGCATTTGTCGGATACGTGATATACCAGCGCGGTGTGTTTTCCGTCCTCGGGCGCGAAAAGGCGCTCCCGTTCAACATGTTCTTTGGGAGATACCGACAGATATTGCCAGAATATCGTGGACAGAGATACAGTAGCGTACTCAATATCACGAGGGACGAGTACTGCCGCAGGAACGGGATACAGTTCCTGTGCGGTACTATTGCCCCGGATAATCGTCCCTCACTGAAATCCGCTCTCACACGGGATGAATATCAGCTCATCGGGACTGCCGTACGGGTGTCTCTCTTGAGAGGGCGCGTTATCTGGGAGACTCCCTGGGAAAGAATTGAGGCGGCTCTTCAGAATTTTATCCGACATGATGTGTGAGGCTGATATGTATGGCAGCAGAGGAACGCAAGCAGAAGAATTCTTTCGCGGTTTCCCCTCATTTCCCTTTTTTTTCCTGTACTAAGTTTAGTGGGCCGTAGATGAAATGCCAGTTCTTTTGCGGGATACGCCAGTTTCCGTATGCGACGGTGAGGAATTTCTCTGTTTGCATGGGGACCAAAACCTCAAGCCGGCCAAGGAACTTCACTGCCATAAATTCAGCAAAGATGTTCGCGGGGAAGTAGTAAGTGTAGAGGTCCTCCTGATGTGACGAGGGGATAGAGCAAGCTACTTGATCATTTTTCCAATAAAACAATTGGAGGTCTATCCAAGGCCGTTTGCAACGGTGACGGAAGAATGAGATGAAGTAGTCATTGTTTGCCCGAACAGCATATCCCCTCTGCTTCATTGCTTGCACCAGTTCCTCTTTCCGCGAAAAATCATCTTCCAGTATTCCTAAGTCGATGTCGTAGTCGTGAGCAATGAGTCCTCCTTCGCGGTAATACCCGAGCAAGGTTCCCCAGGCGAGAAAAGGTTTCATGTGGAGTGCTCGGCACGCTGCCAGGGTGTCTGCTAATAGTGCGGGACCATACATATGTAAGACGAGACTGCTGCAACGAGCGCCATCCCCTCGGGCTAAGGCGAGGAGAATCTTGGCAGATTGAACGGGGAAAAGGGGAGAGCAATGTTTTGCATATTCTAACCCCAGCAGGAATTTTTGTCGCCACCTCCGCTCTTTGCGCATCGTCACATTCCCTTCGCTCAGCTACTGTAATATAGAGAGAAGGGACCCTACCGTTAAGATAAGGACAGGAGGTTGCGCGAGGGTGCTAAAAAGAAAAACAGAGAAAACCGTTCTTCGCCCTGGGCTCCTCTTCCTCGTCCTGTCCTTCTTCACTACTGTCTTTGTCAGTGCCTTCCCCCAGGCTTCCCTCTCCGAACCGACTAGAGAGCCGTCGGCCGATCTGGCGAAGTATGGTCCCTTCGTGGCGACCGGCCACCAGGGCATGGTGGTGACTGCCGGCGATCAAGCGAGCGAGGCGGGAGTCGCAATGCTGCGGCGCGGCGGCAATGCGGTAGACGCGGCGGTGGCTGCCGCGTTTGCCGTCAGCGTGCTCCGGCCACAATCGACCGGAATCGGCGGCGGCGGGTTTTTCTTGCTCTATCTGGCCAAGGACAAAGAAACCGTGGCGATCGACTTCCGCGAGCGTGCACCGGTGCGCGCCACACACGACATGTTCTTGCGTGACGGCGAAGCCGTGCCGAAACTCAGCCGCGATGGTCCGCTTGCCGTAGCCGTGCCCGGCTTGGTCGCCGGCCTAGTGGAAGTACAAAAAAAGTACGGCACCATGCCGCTGAAGGAGGTGATGGCGCCGGCCATCCGTCTGGCTGACGAGGGCTTCCCTATCTATCCGCAACTTGCCAGAGCGATTACCTACCGGGCGGAGTTACTTGGCGACTCTCCCGCAACCCGAGCCATTTACTTTCGTGAAGACCAGCCCCTGCGTGAAGGCGAACTGCTCGTGCAGAAAGATCTCGCCAGAACGCTGCGTGCCATCGCCGTCAAGGGAAAAGGCGCTTTTTACAAGGGCAGAGTCGCGAAGGCTCTTGTAGAGGAAATGCGCGTTCGCGGTGGTCTCATCACTCAAGAGGACCTCGATAGTTACCGGGTGCTCTATCGTCCACCCGTCACCGGCACCTTTCGTGGCGCTGAGATTCACGCCATGCCCCCGCCCAGCTCCGGCGGAGTGCTGATCTTGCAGATGTTGCACGTGCTCGACGGTTTCCCGCTGCAACAGATTGGTTTTCATACTCCTCAGGCGATCCATCTGCTCACCGAGACCATGCGCCTGGCGTTTCGCGATCGCGCGCGCTACCTGGGAGATCCGGACTTCGTTCAAGTGCCGACTCGTATGCTCGCGTCCGAGAGCTATGCTGCCGACCTGCGCGCCAAGATCGATCTGGCCAAGGCTACACCGAGTGAAGTCCTGCCGGCCTCGCCAGGCGGAAAAGTCGAATCGACCAGTACCACTCACATCTCCGTGCTCGACAAGGACGGGAACGCGGTCGCTACCACTCAGACTGTGAATCTCTATTTCGGCAGCGGCGTGATGGTGCCCGGCACCGGCATACTGTTGAACGATGAGATGGACGACTTCAGCGCTCAGACGAGTAACCCGAATGCCTTCGGGCTGCTCGGCGAAAACGATGCCAATGCTATTGCTCCGCGCAAAACCCCGCTCAGCAGCATGAGCCCTACTATTGTCACGCGCGACGGCAAAGTCATCCTGATCGCTGGCAGCCCGGGCGGGTCGCGGATCATTAGCGCCACGCTGCAGGTGCTGCTCAACGTGTTGGCCTACGATATGTCTCTTCCGGAGGCGATGTTCGCGCCGCGCATTCACCATCAATGGTTTCCCGACGAATTGTTAGTCGAGGGGCAGAAGGGAAACCAGCCTGAGGGTCTGCTTGAAGCCCTGCAGCAGATGGGCCATAAGGCGACCGTGGTCGAGGACACCGGTGATGGGCGAACGCCCTTCGGCAACGTGCAGGCGATCCACGTTGACGTGGCTTCCGGCCAGATCACCGGAGTTTCCGACCCGCGCGGAGAAGGGCGGCCACATGGGTTCTAACTGCTTGTGGCAGAGGGCAGATAGCTTATGGTCATTCTTGCCTTGCCATACGCCATAGAGCGAACGAAGCGAGCAAGCTATATGCTATATGCCAGCTGTGAAAGGAGTCGGTTATGGCCTGGGACGTTGATTACTATCACATTGAGGAGCTGCTGAGCGAAGAGGAGCGCATGGTGCGCGACGTGGCGCGCCGCTTTGTTGCCGAGGAGTTCCTGCCGCGCGTGCGGCTGTGCTTCCGCGAAGGCAGCTTTCCCATGGACCTTGTTCCCCGTCTAGGCCAGCTCGGGTTTCTGGGGATGACCCTGCCTACTCAATACGGCTGCGCCGGTTTGAATAACCTCGCCTACGGACTGGTCAGTCAGGAGCTGGAACGCGGGGATAGCGGCTTACGCTCGTTTGCCAGCGTGCAGTCATCGCTGGTGATGTACCCGATCTATACGTTCGGTTCGGAAGCGCAGAAGAGTTTCTGGCTGCCACGCCTGGCCTCGGCCGAGGCAGTTGGGTGCTTCGGTCTCACCGAGCCCGACTTTGGTTCTAATCCCTCCGGCATGCTTACCCGGGCGAGAAAAGAGAAAGGCGGCTACGTCCTCAATGGCACTAAGCGTTGGATCACTAACGGTTCGATCTCCGACGTGGCAGTAGTCTGGGCTAAGCTAGAGCAAGATGGGAAGGATGTGATTCGCGGCTTCCTGGTGGAGAAAGAGCGCACAGGTTTCACCCGGCATGAGATCGAGGGCAAGTTCAGCTTTCGCGCTTCTATTACTTCTGAATTGATCTTCGAAGACTGTTGGATTCCCGAAGAGAACCTGTTGCCGGGGAGCGGTGGACTCAAATCGCCACTCATGTGCCTGACCCAGGCGCGTTATGGTATTGCCTGGGGCGCGACCGGCGCGGCGATAGCCTGTTATGAGTGTGCGGTGGATTATGCCAAGAGTCGTGTCATGTTCTCGCGACCGATTGGCGGCTATCAGCTTGTCCAGGCCAAGCTGGTAACGATGCTGACCGAGATCACCAAAGCGCAACTGCTCTCTTTCCGCTTGGGCAAGCTCAAGGACGCAGGCAAGATGCGACCCGAGCATGTCAGCATGGCCAAAATGAATAACGTGTCCACCGCCTTGCACATCTCGCGGCTGGCGCGCGACATTCTCGGCGCCAACGGCATCACCGACGAATATCCGATCATCCGCCACATGCTGAACTTGGAGACGGTGAACACCTACGAAGGCACCGAAGACATTCACCGGCTGACAATCGGGCGTGATATTACTGGACTCAGCGCGTTCGAGTGAAAGAGTCCCTCTTTTCCTTTCTATTCGCCTTGCATGTCATTCTGAGGTGAAAACCTCTGTGGGGCAGAAAGGCCAGTCATGCCCACACGTAAACAGGGACGGACGATATCGCAGGGACGCCTAGCAGGGTACCGCTCGTTCTTCGAGAATGCGCTGGAGGGCCTCTTCCGCAGCACGCCGGAAGGGCGCTTTGTTGAGGTCAACCCGGCGCTCGTACGCATGCTGGGCTATGAGTCTGCCGCAGAGGTTCTGACCCTCAAGCTTCCCGACGATCTCTACGTGGACCCAACGCAACGAGGAGACCTGCAGACGAACTACGAGGCTATAGGGGTGATCGAAGGAGTGGAACTCCTGTAGAAGAAGAAAAGTGGCGAGCCGCTTGTCGTCAGCCTCTATGCCCGCACCATCCGTAATGCCCGCGGCCGTGTCGTCGGCTACGAAGGCATGGTGTTGGATGTCACCGCACGCAAGCAAATGGAGGAAGCCCTCCGCCAGTCCGAAGCCCGGCTCCGTCTCCTCTCGCAGCAACTCTTGGAGAGTCAGGAAACGGAGCGTCGTCATCTTGCCCGTGAATTACACGACGAGATCGGCCAGAGACTGACCGCCCTCAAAATCAATTTGCAAGCGCTGCAGCCTGTCCCGAAGAGGGCCGTGCCGTATCTGCAAGAGAGCATCCGCATTGTGGATTCTACCGTGCAGCAAATACGGCAGCTCTCCCTCGATTTACGGCCTTCGCAACTCGATAACCTCGGCCTGGTGGACACACTCCAGTGGTATGTGGATTGGCAAGCGCAGCGGGCGGGTCTCGTCATGCACTTTGCCGCAGACCCGCTGCAGCCACGTCCTAGCCCGACTCTTGCGACCGCCTGCTTTCGTCTCGTGCAAGAGGCGCTGACCAATATCACTCGCCACGCGCAGGCACGGCAGGTTTGGCTCACCCTGCGGCAGCACGATGCTGTCCTGCATCTCCTCGTCCGCGACGATGGCATGGGCTTCGACCTGGAAGCAGCCCGGATGCAGGCAACACAGGGGAAAGGGCTAGGATTGTTGGGGATGGAAGAGCGGGTGCGACTCCTCGGGGGCCAGCTCGAGATTGTCACTGCCCCAGGGAAAGGGACGGAGATTCGCGTCCGTTTGCCACTGAGGGCGGCACTATGAAAAAGCTTCGCGTGCTCCTGGCTGACGATCATACCCTGGTCCGCGCAGGCTTACGCCTGCTGCTGGAGAGGGAAGCGGGGGTGCAAATTGTGGGGGAAGCGAGTGATGGCCACGAGGCATTGCAGCTCAGCAAAACTTCCCAGCCCGATATCATCCTGATGGATCTGTCCATGCCGAGGCTCAATGGGTTGGAGGCGACCGCGCGGGTGACGCGAGCGTGCCCCCAAACACGGGTGATTATTCTTTCTATGTACGACACTCCCGATTACGTCGTGCAGGCATTGCGTGCTGGCGCAGCCGGATATCTACTCAAGGATGCAGCGACGGCCGAGCTGGAACTTGCCATTCGGGCGGTGGCCCGCGGGGAAATGTATCTCAGTACGGCCGTGTCCAAACCCGTCATCACTGACTACCTGCGACACCTTGAGAGCGGGAGCAAAGATGCCGACAGAGACACCAGACCCGCCACACTGCTTACACCACGGCAACGCGAGATCTTGCAACTGATTGCCGAAGGACGCGCGACCAAGGAGATCGCCACCCTGCTGCAACTGAGTCCTAACACAGTCGAGACTCATCGTCGGCGGCTGATGGCGCGACTTGGGGTGCACGACGTCGCCGGTTTGGTGCGTGCCGCCATTCGCCTGGGTGTAATACCGCCAGGCCGCTAAGCTCCCCTTCCTTCTTTTCTTCGTCTCCTCACGTGCTCTCGCCTCTGTCATGGGTTTCCGTGATAGTTTCGGGATTTTGTCACGGTTTTCCATGACCGTTTCGGGGAGGTTGTCATAGTTTTTTGGTTACTCCCCAGCACCTTCTAAGCGGTGCGTAAGTTTTGCGTAAGGGAGGCAGGCGGTGTCGTAAGGGTTACGAGGATATTCCAGCCTTGCTTGCGGGCGGTGGAGAGGA
>JBGPOI010000045.1:0-17144 GCA_041487975.1 Binatia bacterium
AGCCGATTTGCATGGTCATCCTCCTACCGGTCCAGTCTACTTTGACTTTCAGGACCTGTCATTCTGAGGCCGCAGGCCGAAGAATCTCTTTTCTTCCTCATCACCAAATTTCACGTAGGTCCAAAGTAAAGCCAGAAAGGATGGGATCGCCTGAAATCGTCTCCGGGTTTTCTGAGATTTCGACCGGTGTCTGGGGACGATACACGTATACTCGCCGCTGTTCTGTATCGATCAACCACCCTAACCACGCGCCGTTGTCGAGGTACTCTTGCATCTTTGCCTGTAGGGCAGTGAGGCTGTCGGTCGGCGAGCGCAGTTCCAGGACAAAATCGGGACAGAGGGGAAGAAATTTCTTTCTCTGCTCTGCTGTCAGAGCTGCGAGACGAGAGTGAGTGGTCCACGCGGCGTCTGGCGAACGAGTTGCCCCGTTCGGGAGCTTGAACCCGCCCGAGGAATCGGTGACGGCCCCGGTCCCGTCACGCTTGGCCCACAACCTCAACTGCATCCCGATTTCCGAATTGCGCTCACTTGTCTCCCATCCTGCTGGCGGCATAATCAAAAGCTCCCCCTGGGCAGTGCGTTCAATCCGCAAATCACGGTTAATCTGGCAGAACTCGAAGAACTGGTCATCGGTCATCTCGACCACAGGCCGTAGGTGTATGATGAGGGGGAAGCCTTCTGCAAGGATCTGAGCGTTGGAGGTATGAACTGTGGAGTCCATATTTTGCTCCTCTGGCTGTGGTAATGAGGCGGCACTTTGCGTCATCAGACACCTCCTATAGGGAATCGTCAATCGACACGGTCAACCGATGAGTACAGAGTTTTCCGCTCACTTCGCAAATACACGGTTCATGTCCCTAAAGGACTTGAACTCTAATGCGTTGCCGCTGGGATCTCTGACAAACATCGTCGCTTGTTCACCGACTTCTCCTTTGAAGCGGATGTGGGGTGAAATCACAAACGGAACATGGGAACGCTCTAACTGTTCCGCGAGCTTATGCCACGAGTCCCACTCCAGAATGACGCCGAAGTGGTGGACTGGCACCTGATCTCCGTCTACGGGATTCGCTGCGACTAACTTTGTTTCCTCGGGTGAGAGATGCGCCGTAATCTGGTGACCGAAAAAGTCGAAGTCGATCCAACTGGTGCTCTCTCGCCCGACTCGACAACCAAGCACCTCGACATAGAACTTCCGCGCCGATTGCAGGTCGGCAACCGGAAAGGCTAGATGGAACGGCGGAAAGACCATTTTTCTCTCAACTTTGTAGCGGTAAAATGCTTACACCAATAATCAAAGCAAGTCCCAACCCAGATTGGCGAGTCTTTAGGGTATTATGAAGGAGCAGAAATTTGTACTGTTGCAAGCAGACGGGTGCGAACCTCATTATAGATGGGGATATTGACGCCTTCAGCAACTTCGACTGTCACAGCGATTCCGTATTGCACTTGATCCTTTCTCCAAATTTTTTGAGCACTCAGACTTGGAGGTAGTGGAATGCGGAAGCAATCAGCAGCACCATCCGTCAGAGTCCCGCAACCAACCAAGGTAAGGGTTCAACAATTTCGTGCCCTGCGGTATGACTGAATGATCCTCATGAACTGCACCAACAGTGATAGAATTTATGGATTCAGCCGGTGCAAGGAGTGTACGGCTTCGTTCTGTGTTCTTGAGAGCCTTCAATATCTCAGTCTGCAGCCTGGCATTATTTAAGGCGGAAAGTGACGTACGGGCCACGCTTAATTCAATGTCATCGAATTGATTTCCAGCACTAACGATGAATAAAAGCTTGTATCGCCGGGCTAACCAATCGAGCAAACGCGCCCATGGACTGATATGGCGGTTAAACGGTTGCTTCGGATCTCCAATTGAGAGGTTGATGATGCGCACGTTCGGAGCGACGGGCGACTCCTGTCCATCTCCTGCGACGATTCGCCGAACAGCTCGGTGAAGCAGGTCAATTGGAAGGATATTAGACGGAATGCATTCCTGACGAGGTTTCTGCCAAGCTTTGGGATCCGGTTGCATGATCGGACGGACATATAAAGGCCGAGTCAACGGTGCTTCAGAAGCGTCCAAGGTGCCGTGGATGATTAAGGAGGCCATCGCAGTTCCATGATGGCGCTCGTTAGCCTGATATGCGGCTGCCAAGCCGTCTGGATCATCAACAATCAATCGACCAGCAAGCCGAGCATGATTTTCAATAGGCATTCCGTCCAGCAAGGCAATCACAGGAGCACCCTGTAACCTCGGTCTACCAACCATCGTATCGGGCCACTACCAACGGCACCATGAGAGACTCAGCAACTGCTTCTGCGAGGGATGTCTTTCCGTTCCCCGGAGGACCTGTCAGCAACACTCGATTCCGCGGCTCTAAATTGTACGAGCGAAGCAATTCTACGCGATGATGCTCTTCGACCAACTCGACGCAAGCCTGCTGAACGACGGGAGGCAATATGAGTTCTGTCAGCTGCTTTCGTGGCGTGATTTCGTAGAAGAGGCCATGTAAATTGTCGCCGTTCAGCGAAGAAGTTGGTTTGGAAGGACTGCCGTTTTCATTTAGACATTTGGCTAGGCTGTCGGCGAGGACGTTGTGCTGCTGAGCTCGTTCTTCGGCGATAAGGGCTTCAACCGTTTTCCGGAAAAGCGCCCGATCTCCCGAATTACTGGACCGGACGAGGGCCAGTAGTAGATCTGACCTTGCCATATGGTTCAGATACTAAAGTTAAATTTGCCCAAATTCTACAATTTTAGGAAACTTCCTTCTTCAGAGCCCACCTGAAAACTCCTTCTTCCAAACGACGGTGGAGGCGTTCGAATGCCGAAGGTGAGCACTTCGACTCGAATAAGGCAGATCTCAGGCAGTCTCTGTATGAGATGTCACATCTTGCTGTGTGCCATGTTCCTTTGGCTCAAGACGCTCCCGCATGTACCTCTTCTGCTCCGCAAAGCTCATGTGCTTGAACTGTTCACTGAGCCTGTCCCGAATGTCCCGCATCGTCTGAACTGCGTCGAAGGTTTTTTTATGTTTCCTCATAGTCGATCACCTCGTGTGGCGTCCTGATCTCCAGAAAGGGGTAACCATGCCGCAAATTCACAGAGTTGTACCCACGAATCCGCTCCAAGTTGACGATGTGTTTAAAGTTCCAACTAACCAGTACGTCCACACGGTTCACACTTGCGATGGCAATATGCTGGGCGTCCACCCGTTTCGTAGCGATGACTACACCGGCGCTGATATATCGTTCGGCAAGCTCTGCAGCCTCTGTCGTCAGCTCGACATCCTCACGATTTTCCCGCGGTACGCCTTCAAGCACAGCCCGAACTGCTTCAGGCGCCTCTTCCAGTTCTAACAGCGTCAGGTCGGACACAATCATGATCGCTTCGCTAGTTCTGAACTTACCGAAAAGCTGGCGCGAGGGAACCTCAAACTCTGCGTCCAAACAGCCACCAATCACCGAGGTGTCCACGTAGACTCGGAGTTTCATCTTATTCCTCTCTTCCTCGACCCTGCTAGATCACCCCTTTCTTCCGCAACTCCTTTATCTTCTCCTCCTCCGTTAACACTCCGGCCTGAGTGAGCCATACTACGTCAGTAGCAGAGTAGCCAAGAGGCTGAGTGAGCACTTCAGTTGGCTGTGCTCTTAGCAGACTTCTGCTTTTTTTGCCAAATTAGTTTGCTTACACGATAGTTATATGTTTTGAGGCACAGCCAGGAACACACGCCAAGCAGTGCAGAAAGGTAAGCAGTGCCCACCCTACAGATTCCGAAGCTGACGGCTGATCGCTTCCGTCTCAACCCTTGACAAAGACTGGCCAGCCCATTAGTCAAGGGGAAGCCTTTTTCCTGCGAGAGGGACTATGCCAACTAAATATGTGGAAGTTGACGGCTATGCGGTGAACTATTTTCACATCGGCCGCACCACCTTGCCTCCAGTTGTGCCGGATGTGAGCAAGGGGGAATTGCTTATCTTTCTGCACGGCGCTGGCAGTAACGGCCACTTCGGCCACAAGATGCTCGATATCCTCTCGGCTCAGCACAGCCCGCTATCCCTTGATTATCCTGGGCACGGGCGCTCCAGCGGGACCGAGAGCCTCAAGAGCGTGACGGCGTACAGCGATTTCATCTATGCCTTCTGGAAAAAACTGGGAGTGCACCCGGCCGTGCTGATCGGACACTCGATGGGTGGCGCCATCGCCATGGATCTCGCCTTGCGGCGCCCGGAGATGGTCGATGGCCTGATCCTCACCTGCACGGCAGCCAGGTTCAGCATTCCCGACGATCGGGTCAATATCTGGAAACAGGTGATGCAGGGCCGGATGGGCCAGCCGTTCACCAAAGATTCCTGCTCGCCAGCGACACCGATGCCCATTGTCCAGGAGGGCTGGATGGAGCAGATCAAAACCGACCCGCGCGTGCGTTACTTCGACCTGGTTGCCTGTCAGCAGGTCGATCTCACTCCCAAACTTGGCGAGATTCGCAAGCCTACGTTGGTTTTGGCCGGGCAAGACGATATCTCCACACCGGTGGCGCAGAGCGAGTTGCTACGCGACCGTATTTCCGGCGCCAAGCTGACCGTCGTGCCGCAAGCTGGGCACTGGTTGCCAATTGAGAAGCCGCAAGAGGCGTGCGACGCCATTGCCGCGTTTTTGAGCTAAAGGGGGACACTATGAGCATCAAAGGAAAAGCTGCGGTTGCCGGAGTGTACGAGCACCCCCTGCGCTGGGCGCCTCACAAGACTCAGTACCAGATCATGGCCGAGAGCGCCCGCGGAGCCTTGGAAGATGCAGGGCTTACCCTCAAAGATGTGGATGGACTCTTCACTTCTGGTGTTGGAGGGATGGGTATCGTGTCTCTCGCCGAACACCTCAACCTCTATCCTGACTATCTCGATTCCAACTCGATCGGTGGCTCATCGTTCGTTTCCCATACCGGCCACGCCGCCGCCGCAATCGCCGCCGGCTATTGCAACGTCGCGCTGATCCTCTACGGCAGCACCTGGTCGTCAGACCGTTTTGCTATCGGCACTGGCGGTGGGGGGGGGTCTGATCCGCCGGAGCATTTTGAGAGTTGCTACGGCCCGACCACCGTGGGTGACTACGCCCTGGTGGCGCAGCGGCACATGCACGAGTTCGGCACCACCAGCGAGCAACTGGCTGAGATCGCCGTTACCATGCGACGACACGCTTCTCTCAATCCGCTGGCCAAGTTCCGCGATCCGATTACGGTCGAAGATGTGCTGGCCTCACGCGTGGTGTCCTCGCCGCTTCATCTCTTGGATTGCTGCATGATCTCTGACGGCGGTGGCGCGATTGTCGTTACCTCGGCCGAGCGTGCGCGGGATTTGAAAAAGAAGCCGGTCTCCATCCTTGGCGCGGCGGAAACTTGCTATCACACCACTGCCGGCGTGCGCGATCTCACTGACGCCGCGGCTAAACAGTCCGGCCCCAAGGCCCTGGCGCGGGCGGGGGTTGCACATAAAGACATCAACATGGCGATGGTCTACGACTCGTTCACCATTACCGTGTGTGTCACTCTGGAAAGTCTGGGGTTCTGCAAGAAGGGTGAAGGTGGTTCGTTCGTGCAGAACGGTCGCGTCGGCCTGGGCGGGGCGTTGCCAATCAATACCGACGGCGGCGGCCTGTCGTCCAACCATCCGGGGATGCGGGGCATTTTCTTGGTCATTGAGGCAACCAAGCAGTTGCGTGGTGAGTGTGGTGAACGACAAGTGAAGAACTGCCAATTGGCCCTTTGCCACGGCACCGGCGGCACTTTGGGGCTCAGGCACAGTGGCGCGACGCTGGTCCTGGGTGTGTAGAATTTTCTTGTAGAGGCTTGATTCATCAAGCCCTTTTCTGGGTCGGATGAATCCGACCCCTACCACTTCCGGTAGGAGAAGAAAGATGGCCGAAGAAAAAAAATATAAGAAGCCGATCCCGCGGGTAGATGAAGAATCCCGGCCGTTTTGGGAAGCCTGCGCCCGACACGAATTGTATGTGCAGAAGTGTCGGAGCTGCGGGAAGGTCTTTTACTATCCGCGCTCGTTCTGCCCGGAGGATCTGTCCCAGGATCTCGACTGGGTGCAGTGCAGCGGCAAGGGGAAGGTCTATACGTTCACTGTTACCCGGCAGAACCAAGGCGCCGGGTTCCGCGACAATCTGCCCTACATCATGGCCTACGTCGAACTCGACGAGGGCGTGCGCATGTTGACCAACATCGTCGACTGCAAACCTGAGGACGTGAAAATCGGCATGCCGGTGCAGGTCACGTTCGAGGACGCCACACCGGAGATCTCAATTCCGTTGTTCAAACCCGCGGGCAGATAATACGTTTGTGCTTCGACAGAGCCTGTCCTGAGTTTACCGAAGCCTGTCCTGAGCTTGTCGAAAGGGACTCAGCACGAACGGTCATATGACGAGGTAGGGGCGCACGGCGTGCGCCCAGCGCATTGCCAGAATACACCCATTCTGGCACCATAGCCTGACAGTCGTTGCTAAAAGCCGAGTCGCGCGCCGGCTATTTAGGATATCCTATGGCACACATCCTTGATCTGCACCTCCACTCTGAAGCGTCGGACGACAGCCGCGCGCCGGTCGAGGCCTACCTGAAATGGCTGGCACGCAAGCGCGACGAACGCCCGCTCGAGGGATTAGTGCTGACCGAACACCGGCAGTTCAACAAAGCCGGCGACTACCGTGACCTGGAGGACAAGTACGGCCTGCTGATCCTCAAAGCCTCCGAAGTTGAGACGGATTATGGCCACATGCTGGTCTATGGCGTTAATGACGACATTATTGGTCGTTTTGACTTCAAGAACGTGCGCCTTTCTGCCCAGGAAGTGATTACCGAGGTCGCGCGCCTGGGCGGAATCGCCATGCCCTGCCATCCCGGCCGGCCGACCATTGGGCTGATCGAACACTACCAGAAGAAGCCGCCCTTGGAAGGCGTGGTCGGCGTCGAGGCGCTAAACGGCGGCAGTAAGAAAGGCGAGAATGAACGGGTCGCCGGTTTGGTCCAGGCTTACGGCTACCATGCCTTCGGCGGCAGCGACTCTCATCTAGTGAGTTTTGTCGGTCTCTGCGCCACCGCATTTGACCGTGACATCAAAACCGTCGAGGATCTGGTGGACGCCCTGCGCGCCGGCGGGTATCGCCCGCTGGATTTCCGCGTGCAGCGGCCCCAGCCCCCGATTGCTCCCGAGGTGCCCACCCATGGCTCTGGAATTTGATCGCTCGCTTATCGGACAGGTTTTCGACGAGACCTCTTTTCCTCCGGTTACCAAAGAAGAGATCCTGGAGTTCGCCGCAGCTTTGGGAGAAAAAAATCCTCTCTATACCGACGAAGCGCAAGCAGCGCAGGGTCCATACGGCGGTCTGGTTGCCCCGCCGACCCTGGTCACCAAGTTACGGGCCAAGAAATTTACTCCGGAACATCTGCCGAAATTCGGCAAGGTGGGTTTCGATGGCGGCCGCGACCTGGAAATTCATGCGCCCATACGGCCGGGCGACGTGCTGACGATGGTCAGTACGATCCACGATATCTATGAAAAGACCGGACGCACCGGTTCCATGTACTTCATCGTCATCCGTAACGAGGTCACGAATCAGAAGGGTGAGAAGGTGGCGGTGATTGACCACAGGATCATGCAGCGATGAGCACTCTGTATTTTGAAGACATCGAAGAAGGCGACGAACTGCCCCCTATCGACTTGTTTCTCAGCAAGGATCAGGTGCGGCAGTACGCCAGGACTGCGGGCATGTACTTCCCGCGCTTTACTGATGATGAAGGGGCGCGGGCAGAAGGGTTGCCTAGCATGATCGCCCCTGGCGTCATGAGCATGGGATTGCTGGCCCGCATGATCAGCGACTGGAATCAGGCTGCCGCAATCAAGCGGATTGGCACGACCTTTCGCAGCCCGGTGCTGCCCGACCGTAATGTCCATCTGCGCGGCGCGGTGACCCAGAAGATTGAGGCCGATCACACCGCCGAGTGTGACATTTGGCTGGAAAACGATGACGGCGAACGCTGGGTGATCGGCACAGCTACGGTGGCTTTGCCAACCAAGGCGTAATCGGCTAGGAATACCGGTAAGAGACGGGAGGGCGATGCAATGCAGCGCCCTTTTTTTCACCCTCATGAGTGGGACCTTACCCCCACATTGCACAAGCAAGAGGGCTCGGTTAGGGTGAGGATCTTTAGAATGGCAGGACTTGTAATAGGAAGCCCGTGGGCGAAGGAGCTGTCCGTATGAAGGCGCAACGGCGGCGTACCAGTCTGTGGCAAGGGCTCGTGGTGTTCACCGTGCTGCTCGGGGCCCTGACTCCTTGCGTATATGCAGAGACGGGAGATGAGGAGACTGGCAGTCCGTTGCGGTTGACTCTCACAGACTGTATCAAGCGCGTGTTGGAGAACAATCCCTCGGTCCAGGAAGTCCAGTGGGACGTGGCATTGCGTCGGAGTGAGGTGCAGCAAGCCGAGGCCGGTTACCAACCTACCGCCGAGTTCGTCAACCTGGCCGGGGTGGTCAACGATGCCAAAGGCAGTCTCGGTGGCCATCGCCCAGATGGCTCCCCCAACTTCAAGCAATTTGGTGGTCTCAGCCACCTTGGTCCGTTCACTCGCCTCGAAGGGCAGATCGTCTATCCCTTATTCACTTGGGGTAAGCTGCCAAACGGGGTAAAGGCGGCGAGCAAAGGACTGGAACAAGAGATCGTCAATGTCGAGCAGACGAAGGCTGAGGCTGTCCGGGAGGTCAAAGAGTTCTATTACACCCTCCTGTACACGCAGCAGGTGAATGCCCTGCTCAGCGACGTGCGCGAGGGGTTCGAAAAGGCAGTGAAAACTGCCGAGGAGCGGCTTAAAGAGGACAAAGTCACTCAGCTCGATGTGCTCAACCTCAAAGTTGGGTATGCCGGAGTAGCAAAAGAGACGCAGAAGCTGCGTAATGGTATCGAGCTGACCCGCTCGGCCTTGTTGCGCGTTATGGGCTTGCCTCAGACCACTCCTTTCGAGGCTGCTGATACTGCTCTGACTCCACAGCCGGCGCATCTGAAAGATCTGGATTACTATGTCCAACGGCTCTTCGCCAATCGTCCGGAGTGGCGCAAGCTGCGCATTGGTATCCAGGCCAAGGAAGCGGAATTGCAGATGGCGATGAGCGATTACTTCCCAACCTTTTTTCTTTCCGTTCCCGTGCGCTACGGCTACGCGCCGGGCCGCTCGCGCCAGACCAATCCGTGGGCCGATGACAATTTCAATTTCGGCGGGGCCGGGCCAGTAGTAGGGCTGCACTGGAGTTTAAGTTTCGGCGAGACTGCAGCTAAAGTCGCCCGCAGCCGGGCTGAGTTGATGAAGCTGCACTCGCAGGAGAAGACCGCCGAGCTGAGCTTTCCGGTGGAAGTGAAAGAAGCCTATCTCAATGTCAAAGAAGCTGAAGAGCGCATGCAGGTCACCGTCGAAGGTCGGAAGGCAGGCCGCGCGCTGGTCACGCTGGCGGCGGCAAACTTTGAACTGGGCATCGGCGAGCCGCAAGATGTTTTTTTGGGTTTAGGTAACTATACGCGGGCAGCCAATGACTATTACGAGGCGGTCAAGGACTATGACATTGCCCTGGCGAAACTCAGTCTGGTTGTCGGCGAAGAAGTGTCGGAATTGCAGTACTGAGGGGCTGCCGGCCGCGTCTGACGAGTAAAGATGGCATGAGGAAAAAAAGTATCTGCGTGGCGGCGCTGCTGGCTGTTTTCTGCGCTACTGCCGCGCTGGCCGACGATCCCTCTAGGACGGGACCCGCACCGGAAACGAGAGGAGAGACACTCTCCGGAGTGCGCACGGTCCTGTACTTCCCATTCAAGAGTGTGGTCTGCGTGGTCGGCGCTGTGGCTTCGTTCCCGGTGTACTGGCTGAGCGGCCTGGACCCTCAGGTCAAGAGTGATACCGAAGCCCTACGGGCGAAGTATTGTAGTTGGGACTATCTGTTTGGTTCCGACTGGGCGAAATAACTGAAGCGCAAGCGGTCAGTGGTATCCCTTCCAGATGCCGAACAGTAAGAACCGCTTCTTTTGCGAAAAGCAGATCCCTGCTAGCCAAGTGCTGAAGGAAACGAAGGTGAAACCCCAGAGCATTTGTCGCGCTCTCATCATCGTCGCGGTTGTGGGTTGGCCGCTACCAGGGTGGGCTGGAGCGCCGACCGAAACGGTCAAGAAGTTAGTGGAGTCGGTACGATCCTATAAAAAAGAGACCCCTACGCTCTCCGCTCAGGAACGGACAGCAAACGTGCAAGCGCAGAAAGTAGCGGAAGAAACTCTGGCAATTCAGGATTTGGCCAAAAACGTGCTGGGAGCACAATGGGAAAAGATCGGCGCCAATGAGCAGAAAAATTTTACCCAGTTGCTCGTGAATTTGTTTCAGAAAGTCGCCTACCCAAAATCGGCCGAGTTCTTTGGCGACCTCCGCATCGACTATACTAATGAACGGATTACCGGCAGCGAGGCGGTGGTCGAAACCACCGTCAGCCATCCCAAAGAGGGCCAGGTTGCTATCGAGTATCAATTGCACCAGGCGCGGGGCAAGTGGACGATCTCCGATGTCCTGCTCGACGGGGTGAGCATGGTTACCAACGTGCGTACGCAGATTCAGCAGGTCATTGCTAAAGAGTCTTACCAAGGGCTGGTGAAACGTATGCGAGATAAGCTGGCCGAGAGCTAACGCCGCTTGGCGATGACAGGCGGCAAATTGCGGATTGATGAGGACATGGAAAGTTCTTCCACGGTGAAGATAAAGCAGACCCTGGTGGCGCAAGAACAGCAATTCTTGCGTTCGTTCGCGCGCTTGTCGATTCGTTACCCCTGGACTGTTCTCGTGCTCAGTCTCGTAGCGGCGGTATGGGCCTCCTTCTACACGGTCCAGCATCTCGAATTTGTCGCCAGTCGTGATGCGCTGATCTCGCATGATAAACGCTACATACAGCTCGATGAGGAATATGCCGACGAGTTCGAGGGCATTGACCAATTGGTGGTCGTGGTCGAGCCGCGTGACGTGCCGCAGGGCAAAGAATTTGTCACCCGTCTCGCCGAAATCCTGGCTCGTGACACGACTCACGTGCAGGAAGTCTTTTACCGGATAGACACCTCTTCCCTGGAAGGGAAGAAGCTGCTTTACCTGTCGGCTGAGGACTTACGTTCCCTTCATGATAACCTGGAAGAATATCAGGACTTAGTTCATAGCCTCACGACTACGCCAGGCCTGAACACCCTGTTTCGCACCATCAACCAGCAGGTCAGTTCTGGTATGGTTTCGCACCTCGTCTCAGGCTTCCTCGGGCTGGACTCACCGACGAACTCTCCAGAGGAAACGAGCGAGAAAAAACCGCTGAAGATCACCTTTCTCAAGTCTCTGCTCCAGGAAATGGCGCGTGCGCTGAGCGGTGCTGACTACGGCTACCACTCTCCCTGGGCCGACTTTTTCGGTGGCACCGACGAACTCTCCGATAACGGCTATCTGATCTCCGACAACCGCCGCTTCGTCTTTTTGGAGGTTGAACCCAAGGAAGATGGTGGTGGTTTCAACGAGGGTGTGGAGTCGATTGCCGCGATTCGTCAGGCGCTGAGAGAGTTGAAGCGTGACTTCCCGGGCCTTGAGGCTGGCGTCACCGGCACCAAAGCAATCAATAACGACGATATGGTGGGGGCGCAGTCCAACAGCAACCTTGCCGCGGTGATCTCACTCGTCGGCGTAACCCTACTCTATCTACTGTTCTTTAAAAGGCTCAGCCATCCCCTCGTGATCGTTGCGGCTCTAACCGTGGGACTGGCCTGGACCATGGGGTTCGTCACGCTCACGGTGGGGCACCTGACGATCATTACCGCCTTTATCGCCCCGATCCTGATTGGCTTGGCCGATGACTTTGGCGTGCACTTCGTTACGCGCTACGAAGAAGAGCGCGATCAAGGCCTGGACGCGACTGGGGCGCTCATGGCCGTGTTCATGAGCGCAGTCCCGGCGATCACCGCCGGTGCGTTTACCACCTCCCTGGCTTTTTTTGCCGTGATGTTAGCGGACTTTCGCGGTATGCAGGAACTGGGCTGGATCACTGGCGGTGGGCTCTTGCTCTCTCTGATTGCAACACTCACCTGCCTGCCGGCCCTGTTGGTCGTGTTCGAACGCCACCGCCCCTGGGAAGTAGTGCAGGGAGGACGGTCTTTCCTCACCGGTGCGTTTGCCGGCCTGGGGACGATCATGGGACGAGCGCGTTGGCCTCTCCTGGCACTCGCCGGCTTGCTGACCGTCGCTTCACTGGCTGTGCTGCCAACCGTATCTTTTGACTACAACCTCTTGAACCTGCAGGCTCGTGGCACTGAGTCGGTCAAGTGGGAGAAGCGCATCGTCGCCAACTCTGAACGCTCTTCATGGAATGCGCTGGCCACCGCGCCGACTCCGGCGGAAGCCATGCGCAAGGCCGCCGCGTTCAAAGCCCTCTCTTCGGTGGAATCGGTGGAAAGTGTTGCGTCATTGATTCCCAGCGATCAAGAGGAACGTCTGCCGCCGGTGCGCGCGTTGCAACCGCTGCTGAACAATCTGCCTCCAACGCTTGCCTCTCCCGCTTCTATCGATGTGCCGGATCTGCAACGCACCTTGGACAAACTCAAGCTCAAAATCCGCGAGGAGAACGACGAGTGGGACCCGCAAAAGAAGCCTGCCGAGTCCGAATTGGGCGAGGTGCGCCAGAGCCTGCTGGCAGTGATTGAGCGCTTGCAGACGCTGCCGGAGGACCAAGCGAGAGAGGCGCTGGCGCGTTTCCAGCAACCTCTCTTCCTCGACTTCCAGGATAAGTGGGCCTTGTTGCGCAATAACGTCAACCCACCTGGGCCGATCACTCTGGCAGATGTGCCCTTGCAGTTGAAAAATCGCTTCGTGAGCCAGGATGAGAAGAAATTCCTACTGCAGATCTACCCCAAGAAGAATATCTGGGACCGTGAGCCGCTGGAGGAGTTTATCAGCCAATTGCGCCAGGTCGATCCTGACATTGCCGGCTCACCCGTGACCGGTTACGAGTCGATCAAGGCGATGAAAGAGGGATACGTCGAAGGCGGACTGTACGCGCTCGTGGCGATAGTCCTTGTGACCTTCCTCGCGCTGCGCCGGGTGGGAGATACCCTGCTAGCGATGCTCCCGCTTGTCTTAGGCATAATCTGGACCGCAGGGTGGATGTGGCTCTTCAATCTCCAGTTTAATCTTGCCAACTTGATCACCGTGCCGCTGATCATCGGCATCGGAGTGGAGAACGGCATCCACTTAGTGCACCGCTTCCGCGAAGAGGGTGAGGGCGGTCCAGCTTTGATAGAGGGCAGTACCGGCCAGGCCGTGGCGCTGTTTTCGCTGACGACCATGATCGGCTTTGGCAGCTTGATGGTGGCGAGATATTACGGCATCTTCAGCATGGGATTATTGCTGACAGTGGCAGTGGGGAGTGTATTGGTAGCCTCACTCACCGTGCTCCCGTTGATGCTGTTTCGTTCGTCTCCCTCAGAATCGCCCGTGCTCCAGGTTGATCCCCCACTGGTGGAAGAGGAACTTGCTGTGCGGAAGACAGCGGCAAGACGGGGCTAAAGGGTGGGGAGAGTGATGAACGATGAATTGAAGAGGCTGAAAATTGGTTGCTCTTCCCCTTCTTGCTGACTGCTGATAGCTAGAAACTTCTTATGCTCACCGGCGCCGATTTCCTTCGCTTCCTGCGTGAGGTCGGATTCGACTTTTTCACCGGAGTGCCATGCTCGCTGGTGAAGAGTCTCATCGCCACCCTGGAAGAACGAGGCGGCTATATTCCTGAGACCCGTGAGGACGCCGCAGTCGGTCTGGCTGCCGGCGCGTACATGGCGGGCAAACAGCCGGTCGTCATTATGCAGAACTCCGGCTTGGGCGTGTGTCTCAACGCCTTGGCCTCGCTGAGCCTGATCTACCAATTCCCCACTCTGCTGCTGATCACCTGGCGTGGCTATCAAGGGAAAGATGCGCCCGAACATATCGTGATGGGCGACATCTCGCCGAAGCTGCTCGACACTTTGCACATCCCCTATCGCGTGCTCAGCGCCGAGGCGGCACGGGACTCGCTCCGTTGGGCTGCCGACGCGCTTAAACAAACCAACAAGCCGGTGGCTTTGCTTTTGCCTCCAGGGGTGATGCAATGAATCTCGCCGAGGCGCTGTCCGTGCTCGTTCCGCTGCTGCGTGACGAATTGGTCGTTCACGCCAACGGCTTCATCTCGCGCGAGTCGTTCAACCTGAATGACCGGCCTGGCAATTTCTACATGATCGGCTCGATGGGGTTGGCCTCGTCGATCGCGCTTGGCGTGGCGCTGAACCGGCCCGAACGCCGGGTCGTCATCTTTGACGGTGACGGCAACGTATTGATGAACCTTGGGTCGGTGGCGTTGATCGGTGCCACACAGCCGGCGAATTTGCTGCACGTGGTGTTCGACAACGAGGTGTATGGGTCAACTGGCAACCAGCGCACGATTTCCGGCCAGGTCGCTTTAGAAGAGATCGCCCGTTCGAGTGGCTATACGCAGGTGCAACGGGTAGACACGGCTGCTGCACTGCACAGCGCGGCCCAAGAGTTTCTGACTCACCCCGGTCCGTCTTTTCTGCTCATCAAGATCGAACCCGATCGAGAAGAACGCAAGATCGGCCGCATCACGCACGAGCCGCCACAGATCGCTGCGCGGTTCATGGCGGCTACGAAAGGACTGAGTAACGAGGACTGAGGACTGAGTAGAAAAGAGCCAAAAAAAGAAAAGGACCTTACTCAGTCCTCATCGCTCAGTCCTCGTTGCTTGCTTGTTATGCGCCAATACATCCTCCTTAACCCTGGTCCGGTGAACGTTTCCCCTCGCGTGCAGCAAGCGTTGCTGCGCGGAGACCTCTGCCACCGTGAAGAAGAGTTTTCCGACCTGTTGGTCGCCATTCGTACCAAGCTGCTGCATGCCTTTGCCCCTCGCGGTTACACGGCCGTACCCCTGAGCGGCTCAGGGACGCTCGCGGTTGAAGCGATGGTGTCCTCGGCCTTGCCCGAAGGAAGAAAACTCCTAGTGATCAACAACGGTGTATACGGCGAGCGCATGCTGCGTATGGCCGAAGCCCACCGCATTCCCGCGATCGAGCTGCGCTCTGGCTGGACCGAGCGGCCTGAGCTCGACCAGATTGAAAATACGCTGAAAGCTGATTCTGCCATCGGTGCTGTCGCACTCGTCCATCACGAGACCACGACCGGCTTGCTGAATCCGGTGGCGGAGGTTGGCGCCATTACTCGGCGTGCCGGCCGGCTGCTGTTGCTGGACGCGGTCAGCGCGCTCGGCGGGGAAGACCTCGACCTGGCTCGCGCTGGGGTCGATCTGTGCGCCTGCACCGCCAACAAGTGTGTGCAGGGTCTGCCCGGGGTTGCGTTTGTCCTGGTAGGGAACGAGGCGATGATGGCGATGCAGGAACACCCGCGTCACTCTCTCTACCTCCATCTGCCGTTGCACTGGGAAGCGCAGGAGCGCCGCAGCATTCCCTTTACGCCTGCGGTACAGGCCTGGTATGCGCTCGATGCGGCTCTGGATGAACTGCTGGAAGAGACCGTGGCCGCGCGGGTGAAACGCTATCGAACAGCGGCATTCCTACTCCGTGAGGGATTCACGCGGATGGGGCTCAAGTTCCTGCTGCCTCCTGAGTATCAGGTGAATTCACTGACCTCCCTCCTCTTACCCGAAGGGATGACGTACCAGCGGTTGCACGACGACCTCAAGGAGCGTGGCTTCGTGATTTATGAAGGGCAGGGCAAGCTCCAGACCGGCATCTTCCGCGTAGCTAACATGGGACATTTGACGCTCGACGATTTCCGGCGATTCCTGGGAGCGCTCGAGGCGGTGCTGGCGACACGATGACTCCTCCCCGGGTTGAGCAACTCCGCGGAAAATACCCCCGATTCACCTACGACAGCTTTGTGATGGAGCGTTTCAGCGAGGCACTGAGATTCCGCTTCCACTTCACCATTGAGCCGGACCTCGCGTTCGCGCCGGAGACGACCATTGCCGCGGTGGATTGGAACAGAATCAGTGCTCTCGGCACGGACGTGCTCGACCTCTTGGTCTTTCATCTTGGCCTTATCGAGATGCTCAGTTATTGGAAAGCCACCTGCTCGCCGGAGATCCTGGTGCGGGCCGGTTCCCTCGATGCTCAGCAGATCGCCTGGTGGACGGACCTGTTACTGCACGGCATGCGGGAGTTTTTCTATGTCAATCAGATTGATTTCACCCAGCCGGACTTTGTCTGTCTCTCTACGTCGGCCTCGCCTGCTCGGGAGAGAAAACTAACCGGCTGTTCGCTTCCACCAGACCGCGATCTGGTGTTGATGAGCGGCGGGAAGGACTCGGCTCTCTCCGTGCAACTGCTCCGTGAGGTTGGCAAAGAGTTCCACTGCTTACTGCTCAACCCCACCCCGGCAGCGCAAGCCATTACTGCACAGGCTGGAGACCAAGCGCCGATCATCGTTCGGCGGACGATCGACCCGCGTCTGCTGGCCCTCAATCAGGCCGGTTACCTCAACGGTCACACCCCTTTTTCCGCCTACCTGGCGATGTTGGGGATCACCTGCGCTGTCCTTTTTGGCTATCGCCGGGTCATCGTCGCCAATGAACGCAGCGCCGATGAAGGGAATGTGGAATTCCTGGGCAACGAGGTGAACCATCAATATTCGAAGACGCTGCGCTTTGAAAGCGCATTTCGCTGGTACAGCGAGACCTACCTGAGCCAAGAGGCACAGTACTTCAGTCTGCTACGACCCTTGTACGAAGTGCAAATCGCCCGCTTATTTGTGCGCTATCCGCAATACTTCAGGAGCTTCGCCAGTTGCAACAAAAAACAGCGGGAAGGCTCCTGGTGTAAGCAGTGCTCCAAGTGTCTGTCCACATTTACCTTGCTGTACCCGTTTCTGCCTGCTGAAGACGTAACCCGCATATTTGGTGAGGACTTGTTCGAGCGTGCTGAGGCGATTCCCATGATCCGAGAGTTGTTGGGTTTTGTCGAGCATAAACCGTTTGAGTGCGTAGGGACGAGAGAGGAGATGCTGGTGGCTCTGTATGTAGGTATCCAACAGGCAAAAGCGCGCTAC
>JBGPOI010000046.1:0-17143 GCA_041487975.1 Binatia bacterium
GGTTTAGCAAAGATTGAAGAAAATAGGTCTGAGGGAATCTCCTCTTTTGCTGCTGGCTTCGTCCTTGGCCTTCTCGTTGGTGAAGGACATTTTGGCGGCGATGGAAAGCAACCTCAGGTGACTCTAAGAATGCATGTTCGACATGAACCGCTGTTGCGTTGGTTTCTGGAACAGCTACCGGGGGGAAAACTCTACGGGCCCTACAATCACGGAGGAAGAAAATACTACCAGTGGATGGCAAGAGGGCAAATACTGAAGAAAGTTCTCATTCCGCTGCTTGATTCCCTCCCTTTTGCTCAACTTGATCCCCACTCGTACGAAAGATACCGACAGATGAAAGAGAAATATAAGTTGTAAGCTGGAATTTTTTTCCCAGACCTCAAGCCCCCGGACTCAATCCTCATTTTCTGCTTCCAGGGGCGCTTTTCTTCTCGGGCTGCATATGGTAGGGGAACCGGCGGTGGGTAGGATCATTTGCATTGCTAATCGCAAGGGAGGAGTGGGCAAAACCACCACTGCGATTAATCTTTCTGCCGCACTAGGCGTGGCAGGAGAAGCAACTCTGCTGGTCGATTGCGACCCGCAGGGAAACGCGACGAGCGGTGTTGGAGTGAAACTCGAGGCTGATACCCCCACCATCTACGACGTGCTTCTCGGTGCGTATCAGATCGAGGAAGCAGTACAAAAGACGGCTATCGCCCAGCTCGACGTTCTGCCGGCTAACCACGACCTGATCGGCGCTGAGGTGGAACTCCTCAATAGTGAAAATCGTGAATACCGTCTCCGCACTCTCCTCCACCACGAACGCGAGCAGTATCATTACGTGCTGCTCGACTGCCCCCCTTCCTTGGGTTTGTTGACGGTGAACGCGCTCACGGCCGCGGACAGCGTGCTCATCCCTCTCCAGTGCGAATACTACGCGCTGGAGGGACTCCGTTCTTTGTTGGAAACGATCACCTTGATCCGTGAGCGTCTGAACCCCGACCTGGCGATCGAGGGTCTCTTGCTCACCATGTTCGATCCGCGTAACAAATTGTGCCATCAAGTTGCCGAAGAAGTACGGCGCTTCTTTCCTCACCAAGTGTTTGATACCGTGATCCCTCGCAACGTGCGCCTGAGCGAGAGCCCGAGCCACGGCCTCCCCGTCGTGCTCTACGACCCATCGTGTCGGGGGGCGCAGAGCTATATGGAACTAGCGCGAGAAATCACGAATAGTGAACCTGCGACGTAGGTCACCCAGCCACGGCGCGCGAACGCGGAAAAAGAAGGAGGGGCGGAGTGATGAGCGAAACGGCTGGCATGGGGAAGCGCCGCCCCTTGGGCCGCGGCCTCGGCGCCTTGATCCCCGAGGGGCCGCCGGTGATGCCGTCCGCCGAGCGGCGGGTACCGATCGCCGAGATTCGCCCAAACCCGCGTCAGCCGCGGCGGTTTTTTGCTGAAGACCGCATCGCGGAGTTGGCCGAGTCGATCCGCCACCAGGGCATCTTGCAGCCCTTGGTAGTACGCCGGGTGGAACACGGCTACGAGTTGATCATCGGCGAGCGCCGTTTTCGCGCCGCGCAGCGTGCCGGCCTTGACCGAGTCCCGGTGGTCGTGAAGGAAGTCACCGATGCGGAGAGTCTCGAAATGGCGCTGGTGGAAAATATCCAGCGTGAGGAACTGACGCCGATCGAAGAGGCCCTGGCATACCGGCAGTTGATGGAGGAGTTTCATCTCACCCAAGAGGAGGTGGCCAACCGCGTGGGCAAAAGTCGGCCCGTGGTCACCAACCTGCTGCGGGTGCTCAACCTACCCGACGAAATCAAGGAGGAAGTGGACCGAGGGAACATTTCGGTCGGCCATGCCCGGACGCTGCTCGTGTTAGAGACGGCGGATCAACAGGTCGAAATGGCCCGCAAGATCATGCGCCAGGGTTTGTCAGTCCGCGAGACCGAAACCCTGGTTGCTCGCACCCCAGAGCGGTCACTCTATAAGGATTCCCCGCCGTCTCACGAGAGTGCGCGATCTGCTAGGCCAGATCTGTACATCAGTGCCTTAGAAGAAGACCTTATCCGGGCGTTGGGAACCAAGGTGCGGCTCCACCCGCGCAAGAAGGGCGGCCGTATCGAGATCGAGTATTACTCGAACGAGGAGTTGGACGGGCTTGTCCGCCGCCTTAAAGGATGAGAGCTAAGAGGGAAAAAAGCGAAAAGGATAAGAATCCCGGTCTTGCCGAAAGCCGAATGCTGAGCGCTGACTGCGAGAAACAGAGAGGAGACGCGTATCTGTGTTATCGTTCCCCCCAGATTGGACCTTCGTTTTTCAAATCATCCTTTTTCTCGTGCTCTGGACGTTTCTGCGCCGCCTCTTGTTCGAGCCGAACCTTGCCGTGCTGAAAACCCGTGAAGAACGCGGCGCCGGCGCCCTGAAAGAAGCGAGCCGGGTAAAGGCGGAGGCTGAGGAAATAGGCGAGCAATACCGAACTCGCCTGACCGAGACCCGAGCCGGAGCCATGCACCAAGTCGATACCGTCTACCGCGAGGCCGAGGAACAGGCACGGGCGCTGCTCGAGTCCGCGCGCACAGACGCAGCCCGCACTGTGGTGGGTATGCGGGAAACCCTGACCCAAGAACTCGCCGCGGCTCGGCAGAGCCTGACAGCGAGCGTGCCCGCTTTCTCACGCGCGATCGCGGCAAAACTGCTCGGGAGGCCCTTGACGTAGCTATGAGGAACCATTTAAGAAAAGTGGTCGGTTTTGCCGTCTCTATCTGCTTCCTTTTTGTATCCGCTGCCTTGTGGGCGGCAGAAGAGGGACACGGAGCCCAGGGAGACCATGAGGGGGGCGGTTCGCAGGTGCTGGTTCTCGCTTTCTCTGCGATTAATTTCATCTTGTTTGTCTTGGTCCTGCGCAAGTATGCACTTCCCGCCGTACGGGAAAGCTTGCGCCGACGACGCGACACGATCGTGCAGGCGTTGAGCGAAGCGCAGCGAGCAAAGGAAGAGGCCGAGAACCTGCGCCGGGAGTATGAGCAAAAGCTAGCCGGACTGGCGGCTGAACAGGAGCGCTTGCGCGCTCAAGCTCTGGAAGCCGCAGAACGCGAGAAAGGGCGTGCTCTGGAGGAAGCGCGGCGGATGGCCGAACGCATACAGACCGAAGCGCGACTCGTCGCCCAACGTGAGGTCGAAGAAGCTCGTCGCCTCCTGCGCCAGGAAGTGACCGAGCAGGCGGTCCGCATTGCAACCGAAATCATCCGCACGCGACTGACCGCGGCCGACCAGCGTCGTTTTATCCAAGATTTTGTTCGTGAGGTGAACAGTGCCGGGATCGCCAGCCGCTAGACGTTACGCCAAAGCCCTGCTCGATCTCGCCAGAGCGCAAGGCATGCAGGAAACCGTGGGCGTTGAATTGGCTCGTGTGGCCGAGGTGCTCGCTGACCCTTCGTTGGCGCAAATGTTGGCGGTGCCGAATCTGCCGCTCAAAACGCGCCGGGATATCGCCGAGCAGTTAGGTGCAGCTCTGTCACTTCAGCCCCTGATGAATAACTTTCTCCGCGTGCTGGCCGAGAATGGTCGTTTGAATATCCTCACTCACATTGAGAGTGCCTATCAGCATTTGCTCGAACGCGCCTTGGGACGGGTGCGGGCAAAGGTGCGCGCGGCTGCTCCCTTGTCAGAGGAAGAACTCAACGTGCTGGTGGATGCTTTCAGCCGCCTCACCAATCTGACCGTGCTCCCCACGATCGAACTCGATCCCGAGTTGCTCGGCGGAGTCATGGTGGAAATTGAAGGGCGTGTGTACGATGCCAGCCTCAAGACCCAACTACAACGCTTAGGCGAGACCTTAGCCCGGCAAAGGTGAGAAGCCATCTACGTGTCAGCCACAACCAAAGTTCCGTGCCGTAGGGTACGTGGTGCGTGCAAGACCATGCTCGTGACTCAGGAGCCAACTACCGCAAGCTGACCACTTCTTCACCAGAGGACATCAATGGAACTGCGTGCTGCCGAGATTAGTGAAATTCTCAAACGACAAATTCAGGGCTACGACAAACAAATCGAGTTGAGGGAGACCGGGACGGTCCTCTCAGCTAGCGATGGCATCGCCCGGATTTATGGCTTGGATCGGGTTGCCGCCGGAGAGCTGCTCCAATTCCCACACGATATCTATGGGCTGGCACTCAATCTAGAGGAAGACAATGTTGGCGCCGCCATATTCGGGGAGGTGCAGGCGATCAGAGAAGGCGATGAGGTCCGCCGTACCGGCCGTATCGCTGAAGTGCCGGTCGGAGAGACTATGTTGGGCCGCGTGGTCAATGCCCTGGGTCAGCCGGTAGACGGCAAGGGGCCTGTCGATACCAAGGAAACGCGACGTATTGAAGTCAAAGCGCCCGGGATCGTCTTGCGTCAGCCGGTGAAGGAACCCCTGCAAACCGGCATCAAAGCGATCGACTCCATGATTCCCATCGGCCGAGGACAACGTGAGTTGATCATTGGCGACCGCCAGACCGGCAAGACCGCTCTGATCATCGATACGATCATCAACCAGAAGGGTGGGGATGTTTTCTGCATCTATGTCGCGATTGGGCAGAAGCAATCCACTGTCGCCCAGGTCGTCAAGCGGTTGAGCGATGCGGGCGCGATGGACTACACCACGGTGGTGCTGGCGGGCGCTTCGGAAGCGGCGCCATTGCAGTTTATTGCTCCCTACGCCGGTTGTGCCCTGGGCGAGCATTTCCGCGATACGAGCCGCCACGCGTTGGTGGCGTATGATGACCTGTCGAAGCATGCGGTCGCCTACCGGCAGCTCTCGCTCCTGCTGCGCCGGCCGCCTGGACGTGAAGCGTATCCGGGAGACGTGTTCTATCTCCACTCCCGTCTGCTCGAACGAGCGGCCAAGATGAGCAAGGAGCAGGGTGGCGGTTCCCTCACAGCACTGCCGGTGATTGAGACGCAAGCCGGTGATGTGTCAGCCTATATTCCAACCAACGTGATTTCGATCACCGACGGCCAGATCTTTTTGGAAACCGACCTGTTCTATGCGGGCGTCCGGCCGGCGGTGAACGTCGGCATCTCGGTGTCCCGTGTGGGTGGGTCGGCGCAGATCAAAGCCATGAAGCAGGTCGCGGGGTCGCTTCGCCTTGACCTTGCGCAGTACCGTGAGATGGCGGCGTTCGCCCAGTTCGGCTCGGACCTTGATGCGACTACGCAGCGTATGCTCTCGCGCGGGACCCGCCTGGTCGAGATTCTCAAGCAAGGGCAATATCAACCGCTCCCAGTTGAAAGGCAGATCCTCATCATCTATGCCGGGACCAATGGTTTTGTTGATCATCTGTCCGAGAGCGCACTGAAAAAATACGAGACGGAACTCAGCCGGTTTATCGAGAACCGTCACCCGGACATTTACAACGATATTCGCACGAAGAAGGAGTTGACCGACGACCTTAGAGAGCGCATCAACGCGGCCTTTAAGGAGTTCAACGAAAGCTTTACCGTGTAAAAACTCTCATGGCTACCCTCAAAGCGATCCGTAGGCGCGTCTCTTCGGTCCGCAACATCCAGCAGATTACCAAGGCGATGAAGATGGTCTCTGCCGCCCGGCTGCGACGGGCACAGGAGGCTGCACTCGCCGCTCGGCCTTACGCTGAGAAGCTGGAAGCGGTGTTGCAGAACCTCGCCGCCCAAAGTCAGGCCCTCGCGCATCCCCTCCTCACTGCCCGTGAAGAGAAGAATATCGATCTTCTGCTACTCACCTCCGATCGCGGTCTGTGTGGCGGATTCAACGCCAATCTGGTTCGGGCAGCCGAAGCATTTATCCGTGAGCATCCCGGCCAGAAGGTTACCCTTTCACTGGTCGGCCGGCGCGGGTTTGATTACTTCAAACGCCGGTCGGTGACGATTGGCGAACAACATATCAATCTGTTCGGTCGGCTGACCCCGACTCTGGCTCATGAGATCGGCACCCGTATGAGTCAGCGATTTCTCAAAGGCGAAACGGACGGTGTGTACGTCCTGTACGCCCGTTTCCGTTCGGCGCTGGTACAGGTTCCCACCATCGACCGAGTCCTGCCGATCACTGCCAAAGAACGCTCGGCAACCCAGGCTCCGCTCGAGTATCTGTACGAGCCGGAGCCGCAGGCATTGCTGGCAAGTTTGCTCACTCGTTACATTGACATGCTCATCTATCGGGCCATGCTCGAATCCGTTGCCAGCGAGCACGGCGCACGCATGACCGCCATGGATAATGCGACCAACAACGCGGTAGACATGATCGAACGTCTGACCCTGGACATGAACCGTGCCCGTCAGGCCGGCATCACGCGAGAACTGTTGGAGATTGTCTCTACCGGTGAGGCACTCAAAGGCTAGGAGAGAACGGATATGAACGTCGGAAAGATCACGCAGGTGATGGGAGCGGTAGTAGACGTCGAGTTCGAGAACAGCTCTCTCCCTCCCATTTACAACGCCCTGCAGGTCACCAATCCCACGATCAGCGACCAAGAGTGGAACCTCATCTTTGAAGTCGCGCAACATTTGGGTGAGAACACGGTTCGTTGTATCGCCATGGACAGCGCCGAGGGGCTGGTGCGCGGCATGGCAGTGCGCGACACCGGCACCGGGATCACCGTGCCGGTCGGAGAGGAGACTCTGGGTCGGATCCTCAACGTCGTGGGTGAGCCTGTGGATGAGGGTCCTTCGCTGGCCCATGTCAAACGCTCCCCTATTCATCGGGCAGCTCCGGCCTTCGTTGACCAATCGACTGAAGCGAAAATCCTGGAGACCGGCATTAAGGTTGTCGATCTGCTCGCTCCGTACCCCCTGGGAGGGAAAATCGGCCTGTTCGGTGGCGCGGGTGTGGGCAAGACCGTTATCCTCCAGGAATTGATCAACAATATCGCTACGCAGCACGGCGGCTACTCGGTCTTTGGTGGTGTGGGCGAGCGCACCCGTGAGGGCAACGATCTGTGGCTCGAGATGAAAGAGTCGGGCGTCATCAACAAAACCGCCTTGGTCTATGGCCAGATGAATGAGCCGCCCGGCGCCCGCGCGCGCGTCGGGCTCTCTGCTCTGACGATCGCCGAGCATTTCCGTGACGAAGAACACAAAGACGTGCTGCTCTTCATCGATAACATCTTCCGCTTCGTGCAGGCGAACTCCGAGGTGTCTACTCTCCTCGGCCGTATTCCTTCGGCGGTGGGCTACCAGCCGACTCTGTCCACCGACATGGGCGATTTGCAGGAGCGGATTACCTCGACCAAGAACGGTTCGATCACCTCGGTGCAGGCGATCTACGTGCCAGCCGATGACTTGACCGATCCGGCACCGGCCACGACCTTCGCTCACCTTGACGCAACGACCGTACTCTCCCGTCAGATCGCCGAGCTAGGTATTTATCCGGCAGTGGACCCTCTCGATTCCACCTCGCGTATGCTCGATCCTAATATCGTCGGCGAAGAACACTACCAGGTTGCCCGCCGGGTGCAGGAAGTGCTGCAGCGGTACAAGGATCTGCAAGACATCATCGCCATTCTGGGCATTGACGAACTGTCAGAGGAAGACAAAATTCTGGTCTCTCGTGCTCGCAAGATCCAGCGCTTCCTTTCACAGCCGTTTACCGTGGCCGAACAGTTCACCAACATTAAAGGCGTGTACGTGCGAGTGAAAGACACGATCCGCAGCTTCAAGGAACTGGTCGAAGGGAAGCACGACGATCTGCCTGAGCAGGCCTTCTTTCTAGTCGGCACCATCGAGGACGCGAGTGAGAAGGCGAAACGGCTGGCCGCGTAAATCGTGATTGATGTAGGGGCAGCCCTGCGTGGCTGCCCTGTCTTCATCTAGGTGACCACAGAGGGTCGCCCCTACAAGTCACAATATTTATGGCAGAAACCCTCCATCTCCGTGTAGTCACTCCTGAACGTCTACTCCTCGACGAGGAAGTAGACGAGGTCACCGCTCCTGGCACAATTGGTGAATTCGGCGTGCTGCCGAATCATGTCACCTTCCTTTCCTCTCTCCAGCCCGGCCGGCTGAGCTACAAACGCGGCGGACAGGCCCGGCTTCTGGCGGTGAGCAGCGGTTTTGCCGAGGTCACAGACAACATCATGACCGTTCTGGTAGATAGCGCCGAGTTCGCTGACCAGATCAATGTCGAGCAGGCACGCGCGACGCTGCAGGCAGCCGAGGAAAGTCTCAGAACTCTTTCGGCAACCGACCCCGGCTTTGCCGAGGCGCAGGCGGCGCGTCAGCGAGCGCAAGCCTGGATCGAGGTAGCCGGCGGACAGGTCGCTCATTAAAAGGCAGAAAGTCGCCTTTCCTTAAGATCCCCGCTCCGAAGAGCGGCGGCTTCTGCTCAACGCTCAAAGCAACGGATTCCGCCTTCGCTTTCGGCTGTCTGAGAGCGATTACAAGTCCCTCAGTTCCCACCTCCTCACCCTTTTGAGCGACGAAGAAACTCACAGTCAGCTTAGGCCACACACGCGACCGGCAGCCCTCCGCTGGTTGGCTCTGTGTTTAAGTTCCAGGGCATTCCTCCGATGAGAGGTAATGGAAGGTAGGCACTGCCCCTGGAAGCCAAAAGCCGAAGGGCAAGAAAGGAGACGGCCTCATGTCCGGGATTGACCCTATAGTGATCGCGATTGGCCTCGGAGCCGGGGGGATTGCCGTCTTCCTGCTGCGTGCACTCTTTCGCGAGGTGCGCACGCAACCCCCAGGCCGCCCCCCTGCACAGGCGGTACGAGTCGGAGGAAGTCGGCGACGTAATCGGTCTGATAAAATAGGCTCCTCTTCATCGACCTCAAGTGCTTCTGCACACGCGACAACGAGCCCGCCGACGTTGAGCACCGATGACCGGAACAGAACAAATTCGGAACATTACCTACCCTCTGGGGCTTCGCCCCCAGCTACCACCTTCAGTGCACGGACCGATTCCCCGGCTGATACATCCCATAGCCTTCTCAACGGCTTCGCACAGCATGGGGGCGATGCCGTGAAAGAGGACCTGGTCAACACGCTCTGGTCAAGTCTCACGCACGAGCGCACAGCCCGGTTCATCAGTTTTATCAACTTCAAGGGAGGCGTGGGAAAGAGTACGCTCGCGGTGGAGACGGCCACTGCTCTGGCTCGGTATTTTAGCAAACGGGTCCTGGTGGTTGATCTCGATCCCCAGACCAACGCTACGTTTTACCTCATGGACCATAGTAAATGGCAGAGCTGGCAGGAAACCAACGGCTCGATTAAGACCCTGTTCGAGGCGTATCTGGCCGGCCGGGAAGCCAGTTTCAACCTCTCCCAAGTCATCAAGAAAGACCTCTTGTCCCACGCAGGAACCTCCTTAGCGCCAGGACTTGAGCTGCTACCTTCACACCTTGCGCTGATCCAGGTTGACGTCCAGCTTGCGGCAAAGACGACGGTCGGAGAAGGGGTTTCTCGCAACTTGGCGATCATTCGTCAGGCCCTCCAGCAGATCCAGGACCAGTACGATTATATTCTCTTCGACTGTCCTCCCAATTTTAATCTAGTCACGCAAAACGGCCTCTTTGCCAGTGACGCTTATGTGATTCCAGCCATCCCGGACTATCTCTCAACTCTGGGCATCGACTTGATCCAGGGTGAAGTTGACCGTTTTTCTCAGCGGATTCGTCAGGCGCTGACCACGGTTGGCGGGACGTTTACCGGGCCGGAACTCAAGGGGATCATCTTCACTCGCGTGCGCGTACGCAGCCGCAACCCGCTCCGCTTTGTTGACCTCCACGAGCGGCGCATTCAGGAAGTGTACCGCACCAACCCGGAGCTGGCGTTCAAGAACTTCATCAGCGAAGCCGTGCGCTTCGCGGAAGCCCCTGAACGACGGCTGCCAGTTTGCCTCTCCTCGCGTCCGGAGGATCGGGATGCCCGGGCTGAGATTCTGCATCTGACTGAGGAGTTTATCGGACGCTTCGGCGGATCGGTGAACACGCACAGCGCTGAGATCTCAGAACCGGACATGAGCGGAGTCCATTCTCCGGACAACGTATCTGTCCCCTGACAGAAGCTGAGCGGCACGCTACGGTGGGTGAACTCAGTCATGTAGTTTGCTTGAGACAACCCCTCAGAGAGACTGCAGCGTTGTCCCCCCACACCTATTCCCCAGCACGCCGAGGCGCGGTTCACACCTACCCTCGGTAAGAAAGACGGCTGTTTTCATCTCCCTCTGATCCACACTCTCCTCAGAGTCTTGTTTTTTGTCCCTTCCTGTGACAATGGTGGCAAAGGGGCATTGTGAATTGGTGAAGACAAAAATGGCTCTGGGTATTGCCCAGATCAACCCTCGCTTAGGAGACCTGGAGGCAAACTTTTCCGTCTACGAAAAGTACCTCCATCAGGTCAAAGGTCACAGTCTCGATTTGCTGGTGTTTCCCGAACTGAGCCTGACCGGCTACCATCTGCGCGACATGGTGCCGGCTGTGGCTTTGCGCCTCGACTCCCCAGAAATAGCCAGGCTCAAGGAGCTGAGCTTGGCAGTTCCTTTCGTCGCCGGTCTTGTGGAAGAAAGCACCGACTATCGGTTTTATAACACCGCTGTCTATCTGGCTGGGGGTGAGATTCGCCATATTCACCGCAAAGTTTATCTGCCCACCTACGGTATGTTTGACGAGCAGCGCTATTTCGCCCGGGGCGAGCACATCTGCGCGTTTGACGCACCTTTTGGGCGTGCGAGTCTCCTGGTGTGCGAGGATTTGTGGCACCCCTCGACGGCGTACCTGGCGGCGCTCGACCGTGCATTGTTGATCATCTGCCCTTCAGCGAGCCCGCTGCGGGGCATTTCCGACGGCGAAGCGCAGGACGATAATGCCCGCTATTGGGAATTACTCAACCGCATGTATGCCGAGACCTTCAGCCTCTTTGTCGTCTACGCCAACCGAGTCGGATTTGAAGACGGTGTAGGGTTCTGGGGCGGATCGGAAATTATTGATCCTTTCGGTCACCGTTTGGTGAAAGGACGGTACTATGAAGAGGACCTCATTATGGCCGAGCTGTCCCTGGATACGGTCCGACGCAAACGAATTGCCTCGCCGTTACTGCGCGACGAAGACGTTGACTTGACGATCCGCGAACTGGTGCGAATCCGCGAGCACGCAGAGAAAAAAGAACGCCCAGAGTAACAACTCGGGGGAGCGATCGCTAAGACCGCTTCTGGAAAGGAGGAGTGGCAATGGCCAAAAAAGCGGTAAAAGCGACAAACGTTACGAAGGCCGCGAAGCGGTGCGCGGTTGGTATCAACACTATATGGAAAATTTCCGCGCCAAGGTTCGCTACCTCCGCCACAAGATCGAATCGTCGGTAATCGAAATCACTGGAAGTGAAGCTACATCGGTCTGTTATCTCGATGCCGACTCGATCTCCGCGTCGGTCAACGAAGCCAACGTGGCGTTCGGCCGCTACGACGATAAGTTCATCAAGGATGGAGGTCGCTGGCGGTTCAAGGAGCGGACGATCATCGTCTATTACTCCTATCCTCTTGCCCCGTACCGCGAGGGGCGAGGAGGATGAGGGTGACGTGCATAGGCCAGAGGAAGTGAGCGAGTAAGGGAATCCGCCACACCAACAGGTTAAAGATCAGAGCCGTGCTCTGCGCCCTCGCAGAAAGAGGATCAGGTCGTGAATCACAAATTTTCCTGCAATTTTCTCGACTCTGCTAGGCGCTCTTCACTCGCTTCGCCAGACAAAAAATGATAAGTCAAGACCTGACCCCCAATCCGATAAAACGATACGAAGGGCAGAGAAAGTGGCGTCGGATAACCGCCGGCATGTCAACTGCGGCGGCCCGTGCTCACCTGGGCTGGCGTGGCGTTAGCTAACGACAACAGCTCAGCCACCGCGTTAGCGGTTGGCTGGAGCGTAAAGTTAAGATTGTATGGATGTGAGCGTTACGATTGTCAACTGGAATCGAGCGAAACTGTTGGAGGAATGCCTACGTTCCATCTTCGCCACGCCACGGACGGTTCAGTATGAGGTGATTGTCATAGATAATGCATCGGACGACGACAGCGTTCCTCTGGTGTGTGCACGCTATCCGCAGGTGTGGCTCATCTGTAATTCCAGGAACTTAGGATTCGGCAGTGCACATAACCAGGCGATGGCGGTCGCGCGGGGCCGGTACGTGCTGCTGTTGAATAACGATGCGACAGTACAGCCTGATACCATCCCGACACTCGTGCGGTTTATGGACCAACACCCTAAGGTGGGCTCCTGTAGTTGTCCGGACTACCGTCAGGCCGCATTAGGAACGGCCCAATCTGGCGCTTTCCGGCGGTTTCCTTCACTCGGCCGCACGCTGATGGAAAATCTTTGGGCCGTGTTCCGCCCGCCTAGGAAATGGGACCTGCGCTGGCTAGCAATGCCAGTGCATCGTTGGATGGGAGAAGAACTTACTGAAGTGGATGCTCTGGAGGTGGCGTGGGTTGTCGGTGCGCTGCTTTTTGTCCGCAAAGAGGTGATGGAGCAGGTGGGCGGTTTCGATGAACGCTTCTTCCTGTTCGACGAGGATATCGATTTATGCCGCCGGATCTGGGCCACTGGGTGGACAGTCGCGTTCACTACGACTACCTCCTTTGCTCATCAGGGGGGAGCGAGTAGTGCCCTCCGGAGCGATATCGAAAGAATTCGCGGCGAGAGCCGAGCTTGGTATTTTCGCAAGTATCACGGGCGTATGATGACTGTGCTGTTCCGTGTTCAGCATTACGCGTTGCGGATTTGTCTGTTATCCTGGCGTCGCCGATTAGAGTACGCGATGAGCAGACGCTCCAGAGGTGTAGAGGCGTGCGGAAATCTTGGTAACCGTTCCTTTCCACAACGGAGGGAAATACATCAGAAGCGGAAGCCTTAGGGGATTCTTACGGCCCACTGTTGTCCCCTCTCTGCTAAGGACTTTAAGCGGTTCGCGATGGGACCACGTGTGCAGGAGGAAAGGGGTCAGGTCTTGCAGTAACACATGGCAAAGAACAGTGAAGGCTGAGGCAAGAGAACTCTAATGCAAAAAGAAAGACCTGACCCCTTTCCTCCACCCCATGACCCTATTCCTCCGCCCCAGAGACACCATACTCACAAGAGGGCCCAGGAATCACACCTGAATCACCAAAAGGGCGGGAGAACCCGCCTTTTGGCAGACGCCCACCAGATATCTTCCAACGTCACCCCTGTACCTCGTCCATGTACCCCAAAATCCGTAGTGCCTTGGTTGGGGTAGTAAAGACGAAACGTTCTGCAGCCGGATGCTCCAAGGCACTGTCCAAGTTACGCCGTATGGTAGCTATTCTATCCGGCCTAGTGAATTCGTGGGTTCGGACAGCAAACGTCAGATACGGACGCCCCAGGTGGCTCAGCATATCAGCGACGCCAGCGCGCAGGGTCGCTGGATCATCCTGCAAGAAAAATTTCCTTGTGCAGGGGAGAGGCGCTGGCTGCAGACGGACGAGATCATAGAGCCTACGTTTCCAGGAACGCTCGGGCCTGGCAACCAGGCTGGACTGCGGAAAGATCCAGATACCGTCCTCTTGCTGTGCAGCAGGTGAAAGAAAGTCTTTTTGCGAGGACCGATAGGGCCTCTGCGGAATCCGGGAGCAATCTGGGGCAACGCCTGTATAAGCACCTAGCGGGGGAAAAGGTTGGGCTTCCTTGCCCAGAACCGTGGAGAATTCGTAGCGGATCTGCAATTCGGTCACCAACTGAATGGTGACCTGGTTTGTCCAATCCATACCCAGGCTGAACGAAGCCGGTCTACGCTGAAAAAACTTTTCAAAGGTACTGACCCCCATGTGGATGCAGTGATTGACCCACTCCTGGTTGCCATAGTCGTCGATCCAGCAGTTGCCCCCGGCTTCCCACCGGTAGGGGTGCACATGGAGGCCAACTTCATCGTGGGCAGCGAGCAGCTCCTTAAGTGCTTCTCGATAGTACTCAAAAGCCCAAGCAGAGGAATGATAGGTCTCTGCAACCTGCGGATCTGCCCGCACGAGCCAGGTAAAGTGGGCGCTGCGATTGGTCTTTTGCGCAAGCCTGCGGCGAATGTCGGCCATAATCTCCAGTGCGCGTTCAAAGCCCGACCACGGCACTTTCTTGTTGCGGTCAATAAAGATTCCGTCCGGTTCGACGTCGATCAAGAGCAACACCGGCACCTGCGGTTTGGTTGTTGTCGTGCATTTTTCCTCTTTCACGATCTACCTCCGAGTCCATGCAGTGGGGTATGCTGTGTGATTATGCTCGCCCAAAGTAGACGCCTCTGCGACTATGGCCCAATTATTGGGTTGGTTTTATCGACTCTGGTGAGCCGGTTTCGGATATCAGTCGCCGGTTTCCAGCCGTGCGGTGCTTTTTCCACGCGCCCACCGGTGTCAGTGCTACCGAAGAAAAGCGCTTTGCCAATGCGGCCAGCCTCGTTTGTCTTTGAAGGTCACGTTGGATTAGACTCCCCATCGCGAGCATCGTCGCGACCAGCAAATCTTCGCTCGTAGGGCAAACGACGGCAGGACAGCGTAAATCTTGCAGAGAAAGTAGTATCTGGACTGTAGGACATAACGCCCAATCTTACCGAATGCCTTGACCTCACCCACCGACTGTACCCTAGCCCCGCCGTAATGGATGATCGCAGACCAGGGAACGTAGACGACCCATTGGCGTGCATTCCGCTGCCCACGCACCGGTTGGCTTCCATGGGGATTCTAACGAGTCCCGGGGGTGCTGCCAATCGCTGGGGCGATAAGGAAGGGACTTTCCCAAGGCCGAACGCCACAGCCAGGGAAGGTGCACGCGCCGCTCCCGCTGACGTGTGGGCTGATGCGAATTCTCCGCACGGTTGTTGAGATAAGGGAACAACCTGTTTCCTGGAATCTTCGTACAACAACGCCGGTGTCTCTCTTAAATGTTTGGAGGAAAATTCCGATAGTTATTTCTGAAAAACTCTGAAGAGCCAGTGTCTCTGGAGTTTCTCTCCGAGTGGAGATGCACGACAAGCGCCAGCAATGAATAAGTGGGTATCAATTTCTGAGGGATTCGGAAGGAGAAAGGACGGTATGTATTTACAAATAGTGACACGTCTGGTCCTCCTTGTACTGACAACACTGACGGCGAATATCGTTGCTGCAGGCGTCGTCACGGTCACCATCGATCCAGCGGCCAGTCTCACCGTGCCTGTGAGTGGAGTTCGACAATGCAAGGCGACAGTGACCGGGACAACGACTACCGCCGTGACGTGGTCGTTGACGCCACCTGCGGGTGTCGCCCCAAGCGCGATTGGTACGATTGACGCCACCGGTCAGTACACGGCCCCTCCCACTCCGTTACCAGGCTTTGCCAGCGTGACGGTCGCGGCCACCAGTGTGGCCGATCCAACTGTGAGGGCGAGGAACACGATCACGGTGCGCTACTCTATTCCGACCCTCAGCTCGCTAGTGCCAAACGTGCTTTCGCTCGGGACTTTTACCCTCACCGTCAACGGCAGCAAATTCGTCAGCGGGGCCCAGGTTCTGTGGAACGGCCAGCCTCTCTCAACGAATTTCATCTCGTCCACGCAGCTGACCGCGACGGGAACGGCCAAACAGTTAGGGGCAACCAGCATTACCGTTGCCAACCCGGGACCTGGCGCTGTCTCCACACCGCTCACGCTGAATGTTACCTCAAGTCTTTCGGTCGTGGTCTCACCTAGCACCGTGAGCTTACCGCCGAACGGCATGCAACAGTTTCAAGTAACGGTCACGGGGAGTCCTAATCAAGGGGTGACCTGGGGCGTGGTAGGCAGCCCTGGCGCTGGCACCATCACCAACACTGGTCTGTACACTGCGCCGACTGCGCCTCCGGTCGGCGGGACGGTGACGGTGTACGCCATCGCGACGGCTGACGGGGTGACGCGAGGTTCGGCCTCGATATTGATTCAGGACCCCCAGGCGATTACCTACGGCCGCTTCCTCGAGCAAACGACTTTTGGCCCCACACCGGCCTTGCTGGCCCATGTCAAACAGGTGGGAATGTCGGCGTTCATTCACGAACAATTCACTACACCCGAATCTCCCTGGCCCTCATTGGCCACCGCTACGCGCGCCGACGCCGTCGATGCGTTCTTTGCCAATGCGCTCAGTGGGCAGGATCAGCTGCGACAGCGCGTGGTTGGCGCCTTGAGTGAAATCTTCGTTGTCGCCATGAACAAGAACACCAACGGCAATGAGATCGTGCCGTGGCTGCAAGTGCTCAGCCGCAATGCCTTCGGCAATTACCGCACCCTGCTCAAGGAGATCACGCTCGACGCTTCAATGGGCAAATACCTCGACTTAGCCAATAGCGGCGTGATGGGCGGCGCACCCAATGAGAATTATCCCCGCGAGATGATGCAGTTGTTCACCATTGGGCTGTCTCTGCTCAATCTCGATGGCTCGGTCCAAACCGATGGCACCGGGAATTCATTCCCCACGTACACGCAGACCGACGTGCAGCAACTGGCGAAGGCCTTGACCGGCTGGACCTATAGCAATCTCAACGGAACAACTGGTAGTGGAGGGAATTACAACTACTATCCTGGCCCGATGATTCCTGTCCCGGGAAAACACAATCCCTCGGCCAAGACGGTGCTCGGGCAAGGGATCCCCGCCAATCAGATTTCCCAGCAAGACCTCGATAGCGCCATCGATATCATCTTCAATCACCCGAACGTCGGTCCATTCGTTGCCACGCGCCTGATCCGCGCCCTGGTGACGAGTAATCCAAGTCCAGCTTATATCAAACGGATTGTGCAGGTCTTCAATGGCAATGGCGCGAACGTACGTGGCGATATGCAAGCCGTGATCGCGGCCATCGTGCTTGACCCTGAGGCGCGCAATGATACCCCCCCGAGCGATTTCGGTCGCCTGCGTACCCCGCTGCAACACACGCTCGCCATTGCGCGGGCCTTGAACCTCAACCCCGGTCCGGCCTCGCAGTTTGCCTACCTTTTCTACAACATGAACGAAGGGATCTTGGATGCGCCTTCGGTGTTTGCCCACTACTCGCCGCTCTTCCATATTCCCAAGAGTCCGCTCTTCGGACCCGAATTTCAGATCTATTCGGCCAGCGATGCAGTCAATCGCGCCAATTTCTTCTATTCCTTGATCTACAATCCGTGGCCGATCAATCCCGCGCTGCAGCCGTTCGTGAGCATCGCGACCAA